>JAJPEW010000329.1 GCA_021166755.1 Hydrogenophaga sp.
AGTGCATCCTGGTCGGGGATTCGCTGGGCATGGTCTGCCAGGGCCTGGCCAGCACGGTCGGCGTGACGCTGGAGACGATGCGCCACCACACCGAATGCGTGGTGCGTGGCCTGCAGCGGGTCCAGGCCACGGCCTGGGTCATCGGGGATCTGCCCTTCGGCAGCTATCATGAGAGCCCCGAGCAGGCACTGCGCAGCGCCACGGTGCTGATGCAGGCCGGTGCGCACATGGTCAAGCTCGAAGGCGGCGGCTGGACCACCGACACCGTGCGTTTCCTGGTCGAACGCGGCATCCCGGTCTGCGCCCACCTGGGGCTGACCCCGCAGACGGTGCACTCCCTCGGGGGCTATCGGGTCCAGGGCCGGGGCCATGACGCAGGCGAACAACTCAAGCGTCAGGCGATTGAGTTGCAGCACGCCGGTGCGGCGATGCTGGTGCTGGAGATGGTGCCCGCCGCCCTGGCCACCGACATCACCCACCAGCTGCACAGTTGCCACACGATCGGCATCGGCGCCGGCAAGGGCACTGCCGGGCAGGTGCTGGTCATGCACGACATGCTGGGGATCAACCTGGGAAAGAACCCCAAATTCGTCCGCAACTTCATGGAGGGCGCCACCAGCGTGCGTGGCGCCATGGAAGCCTACGTTCGCGCCGTCAAGGACGGCACATTCCCGGACGACAGCCTCCACGCCTGGTAACCAACACATGAAAATCGTCCACACCATTGCCGACCTGCGTGCGGCCCTGGCTCCCTTCGAGTCGCCCGCCTTCGTGCCCACCATGGGCAACCTGCACGACGGTCACCTGAACCTGGTGCGCACCGCCAAGCCCCTGGGTGACGTGACTGTCGCCAGCATTTTCGTGAACCGGCTCCAGTTTGCGCCTCACGAGGACTTCGATACCTACCCGCGCACCCTGGAGGCCGACTGCGCCAAGCTGGCGCCGGCCGGCTGCGACATCGTGTTCGCACCGTCAGAGAAAGACCTGTACCCGCAGCCCCAGGGCTTCAAGGTCCATCCACCTGCCGAGTTGGCCGACATTCTGGAAGGTCACTTCCGGCCGGGTTTTTTCACCGGCGTCTGCACGGTGGTGATGAAGCTGTTCCAGTGCGTGTTTGCCGAGGCCAAGGGCCCCCGCTACGCGGTGTTCGGCAAGAAGGACTACCAGCAGCAGATGATCATCCGCCGCATGGTCGACCAGTTTGCCCTGCCGGTGACGGTGGTCAGCACCGAAACCGAACGCGCAGCCGACGGTCTGGCGCTGAGCTCCCGCAACGGGTATCTGAGCGAGCGCGAGCGGGCCGAAGCCGTGCAGCTGTCACTGGCCCTGCGTGACCTGGCACGGGACGCGCTGGCGGCCGGCAGCTCGCTGCCCGATCATCAGGCCGGGCTGGAACAGCGCGCCCTCCAGGCCCTGACGGCTCGCGGCTGGCAGCCCGACTACCTGACGGTGCGTCGCCGTATCGACCTGCAGTTGCCCGATGCTGCCGACGCGGTCACCGGCCAATCGCTGGTGGTCCTGGGTGCCGCCCGGCTGGGCAAGACCCGCCTGATCGACAACTTCGAGATCTGAAGCCTACAGGGCTTCCACCTTGGGGTCGCGACCCATGAGCGTAGCGACTGCCTGGGCCGGCGCCAGCTTGCCCTCCAGCAAGGCCACCACGCCTTCGCTGATCGGCATTTCAACCCCGAGGGCACGGGCGCGCTGCACGACGGTGCGGGCACTGTAGACGCCTTCGGCGACGTGTCCGAGCGAGTCGATGGCCTGCTGCAGGCTCAGGCCCTGGGCCAGCAGTTGCCCCACGCGGCGATTGCGCGAGAGGTCACCCGTGGCGGTGAGCACCAGATCGCCCAGACCGGACAGCCCCATGAAGGTATCGGCCCGGGCGCCCAGCGCCAACCCCAGCCGGGTCATTTCGGCCAGGCCCCGGGTCACCAGCGCGGCTCGGGCGTTCAGGCCCAGGTCCAGCCCGTCGCACAGGCCAGTGGCAATCGCCAGCACGTTCTTGACGGCACCACCGACCTCGACACCGACGATATCGTCGTTGGCATACACGCGCAGACTGGGGCTGTGGAAGGCCGCCACCAGCGCCTCGCGCACCACTTCGTGCTCACTGGCGGCCACCAGTGCCGTGGGCTGGCCGCGGGCGACTTCCTGCGCAAAGCTGGGGCCGCTGAGCACGCCCGCCAGCAAACCCGGTGCCACCTGGGCACGGATTTCATGACCCAGAAGCCCCCCGGTGCCGTCCGCCTGAGGGGCTTCGAAACCCTTGCAAAGCCAGGCCACCGGCACACGGACATCGCGCAACGTGGCGAGCATGCCCCGCAAAGCCGCCATGGGAGACCCGATGACGACCAGGTCCGGCGCCTGGTCGCCGGCAACGACCGTCTCCAGAGAACCAGAGACCACTTGCAGAGGGGCGGGAAAAGGCAGTCCGGCCAGGTAGCGCCGGTTTTCACGGGCTTGCTGCATGGCAGCAGCCTGCTCGTGGTCCCTGGCCCAAAGCACCACGGACGAGCCTTGCCGACGCGCGGCGCTGATGGCCAGCGCCGTTCCCCAGGCACCTGCCCCCAGGACAGCAATGCGCATGACCAGGCGACTTACTGGGTGACGATCTTCGGTGCGTCGGCCGCCTGCTGGGCCTGTTGCTGCTCGTACATGGCCTGGAAGTTGATTTCGGCCAGGTGCACGGGCGGGAAACCGCCGCGCTGGATCAGGTCGGCCACGTTGCCACGCAGATAGGGATACACGATCTGCGGGCAGGCGATGCCCATGATGGGACCCATCTGGTCTTCCGGCAGGTTGCGGATTTCGAAGATGCCCGCCTGCTTGACCTCGACCAGGAACACGGTCTTATCCTTGATCTTGGTGTGCACGGTGGCGGTCACGGCGATCTCATAGACACCGTCGGCCGCCGGCTGCGCTTCCACGCCCAGCTGGATGTCGACCGACGGCTGCTCCTGTTCCAGCAGGATGGCCGGGGAATTGGGTTGCTCCAGCGAAGACTCTTTCATGTAGATGCGCTGGATCTGGAAAACGGGATCTTGGTCGGCCATGGATGACTCTCGGTGGTTGGCAAGCAAAAACCCGCCGGGGAAAGACGTTCCCGCAGCGGGCACAAGGGGCAATTATGTCAGCCCGGCAAGAGCGGCCGGGCGCGCCTGTCACTCAGGCCTGCAGCAGCGGAACCAGTCCTCCCCGGGCGTCCAGTGCGTGCAGGTCATCGCAGCCACCGACATGCTGGTCCCCGATGAAGATCTGAGGGACGCTGGTGCGTCCGGTGATTTCGGTCATGCGGGCTCGCACCTCCGGCTTCCCATCGACAACGATCTCTTCGAAGTCGTGCACACCGCGCTCGCGCAGCAAGGACTTGGCCCGGCTGCAATAGGGGCAGAAGTCACTGGAGAAAATCTTTACGTGGGCCATGAGGTCTCCTTCGATGCCGATGGTCAGGCTTTTTCAACCGGCAGGCTCGCCGCGCGCCAGGCACCCATACCGCCGGCCAGGGATTGGGCCTTGTCGTAACCCAGCTTGCGAGCCACGGCCACCGCCCGGCCCGAACGTGCACCAGAAGCGCAGACCATCACCACGGGCAGGGCCTTGTTCTTGACCACCTGGGGCAGGCGGGATTCGAGTTCGTCCAGCGGAATGTGACGGGCGCCCACCACGTGGCCGGCGGCGAATTCGTCGGCAGAGCACACGTCGATCACCTGCGCCTTCTCACGGTTCATGAGCTGCACCACTTCGTTCGGGTTGAGGCCACCGCCACGGGCGGCACCCCCCAGGGCAGGCCATAGCAGCATGCCACCGGAAGCGATGGCGATGGCAAACAGGGTCCAGTTGTCAAGAAAGAAGCTCACAGGGTCACCTTAGTCGTTGAGGCGGAGATTTTAGAATGTCGGGCTGGCATGCGTGGGCGGTGGTCCATGCAGACCCCGCTTTCCCGCCCCATCACCCTTCCAAACCGACCGCCTACCCATGTACAAGCTCGTCCTCATCCGCCACGGTGAATCCACCTGGAACCTCGAAAACCGCTTCACCGGCTGGACCGATGTCGACCTGACCCCCACCGGCGTCTCCCAGGCCATGTCGGCCGGACAGCTGCTCAAGGCCGAGGGCTACGACTTCGACATCGCCTACACCAGCGTGCTCAAGCGTGCCATCCACACGCTCTGGTATGTGCTGGACGCCATGAACCTGACCTGGCTGCCGGTGGTCAAGAGCTGGCGCCTCAACGAACGGCACTACGGCGCCCTGCAGGGCCTGAACAAGGCAGACATGGCCAAACAGTATGGTGACGAGCAAGTGCTGGTCTGGCGCCGCAGCTACGACACCCCGCCGCCAGCACTGGAGCCGACCGACCCACGCTGCGAGCGTGGCGACCGCCGCTACGAAAAGCTCAACCCGTCAGATGTGCCCCTGACGGAGTGCCTCAAGGACACCGTTGCCCGCGTGATCCCGTTCTGGAACGAGGCCCTGGCGCCCGCCATCAAGGGCGGCAAGCGGGTGGTCGTCGCCGCCCACGGCAACTCCATCCGTGCGCTGGTCAAGTACCTGGACGGCATCTCCGATCAGGACATCGTGAACCTGAACATTCCCAACGGCATTCCCCTGGTCTATGAACTCGATGCCGAGCTCAAGCCCATCCGCAGCTACTACCTGGGCGATGCAGAGGCCGCCGCCAAGGCCGCCGCCGCCGTGGCAGCCCAGGGAAAAAAGGCCTGACACCGCGCTTGGTCGATCACGATACCCGGGATTGCGGAACCGATCCCGGGCTTTGTTGTCCAAGGTGTATATTGGCCTGATGGCAGGGCTGCGAGCAAACTGCCGGTTATGGATTGGGGTCCTCGGGATGGGTAAGCAAGTCAGTCAGAAATTCCGCATCGCGGGCTGGGTCGCCGTCGGCGCCGTGGACGGCGCCTTGACCACGGTCCAGCTGCAGGCGGTGGCCCGCGGCTCGCTGGCACCACTCCCCCTGGAGGAGCTGCTGCAGCTGGCGGCCGTCTTCGGCATGGGCAAAACCGACTACGGCGAGCCCGTGGATGAGAAAAAGCTCTTCTCCGATGCCATCTCGGGCATGGTCTCCTGCGTGGACCCGCACTCCCAGTACTTCGACAAGAAGTCCTTCAAGGAATTCCGTGAAGGCACCACCGGCCGTTTTGTCGGGGTGGGCATCGAGATCACGATGGAGGACGGTCTGGTCAAGGTGGTGTCCCCGATCGAGGACTCCCCCGCCTTCCGGGCCGGCCTGAAGTCGGGTGACCTCATCACCAAGATCGATGACACCATGGTCAAGGGCCTGACCATCAACGATGCCGTCAAACGCATGCGCGGTGAACCCCGCACCAAGGTGCTGCTCACGGTTTTCCGCAAGGATGAGAACCGCACCTTCTCGGTGACCATCACCCGCGAGGAGATCAAGACGCAAAGCGTCAAGTCCCGCGTGGTCGAACCGGGCTACGGATGGGTGCGCGTGTCCCAGTTCCAGGAGCGCACGGTCGAAGACTTCGCCCGCAAGGTCGAGGAGATCTACAAGGCCGAGCCCAAGCTCAAGGGTCTGGTCCTGGACCTGCGCAATGACCCGGGTGGACTGCTGGATGCCGCAGTGGCCCTGTCGGCCGCCTTCCTGCCCGAGAATGTGACGGTGGTCTCGACCAATGGACAACTGGAAGAGAGCAAGTTTGTCTACAAGACCATCCCGCAGCACTATCTGCGCCGCGGAGGCACCGATCCGATCAAGCGACTGACCGAGGCGACACGGGGTGCCCTCAAGACCGTGCCACTGGTGGTGCTGGTGAACGAGGGATCGGCGTCCGCCAGCGAAATCGTGGCCGGCGCGCTGCAGGACCACAAGCGGGCCACGATCATGGGCAGCCAGACCTTTGGCAAGGGATCGGTCCAGACGGTGCGTCCGCTGGGTCCGGACACGGGTCTGAAGCTGACCACCGCCCGCTACTACACCCCCAGCGGCCAGACCATCCAGGCCCGCGGCATCATCCCGGACGTGATGGTGGACGAGACACCGGAAGGCAATGTGTTTGCCGCCTTGCGCACGCGGGAGTCAGACCTGCAGAAGCACCTGGGCAACGGGAACGGCAATGGCAACGACAAGAACGGGGTCGACAAGCCGCTGACCGACGCCGAGCGCGCGGCCGAACAGCAGCGCGAGCAGGAACGCGAGCAGGCCCGCAAGCGCCTGGAAGAAGAGGCCCGCAAGAACCCTGGGCAGCGTCTGGTGCCTGAACTGGGCAGCGAGAAGGACTTCCAGCTGCAACAGGCCCTCAACCAGCTCAAGGGCAAACCGGTGGTGGTCAGCAAGACGCTCACCGCCCGCCCTGACGAGAAGAAGGAAGACTGAGCCACGCGCTGTCCGGCCAACACCGGGCAGTGCCCACTGCCATGGACGATACCCAGCTGCTGCGCTACTCGCGCCACATCCTGCTCAACGAGCTGGGCGTCGAAGGGCAGGAACGCCTGCTGGCGTCGCACGCGCTGGTCATCGGTGCTGGCGGACTGGGTTCCCCGGTGGGCTTGTATCTGGGCAGTGCCGGCGTGGGACGCATCACGGTGATGGACCATGACGAAGTAGACGCCACCAATCTGCAGCGGCAGATCGCCCACAACCTCGCCCGGGTGGGTCACCCCAAAGCCGAATCGATCCGGGAGGCCATCGCGGCCATCAACCCGGACCCGGTGATCACGGCCATCCGGCAGCGGGCGGACGAGGCCCTGCTTGATCATCTGGTGCCTTCAGCCGACGTGGTGATCGACTGCACAGACAACTTCACCACCCGGCACCTGATCAACCGCCTGTGTTTCCGTCACGCCAAACCCCTGGTGTCCGGTGCGGCCATTCGCATGGATGGCCAGCTCAGCGTATACGACCCCCGCGATGCCGCATCCCCCTGCTACGCCTGCGTCTTTCCCCCGGAAACGGCGGTGGAGGAGACCCGCTGCGCAACGATGGGCGTCTTTGCACCGCTCGTGGGCATCGTCGGCACGATGCAGGCCGCGGAAGCGCTCAAAATCCTGTCCGGCATCGGTTCAAGAATGACCGGACGGCTGTTGATGATCGACGGCAGGGATCTGGCCTTTCACAGCCTGGACCTGCCCCGTCAGATCCATTGCCCCGTCTGCGCGCAACGCGGCACCGGTCAGCGCTGAGGACAAGGCCCGTGCCGGCGACGGAAGTCGCGCGGCTCTTCCGAAGGTTGAGCAAACAGGCCACGGCGCAAGGCGCGCGCCAGCAGTTCCTCCATGGCATAGGGGCCGGAGCTGTTCTGGTAACGGTAGGACCACGCATGACCTTCACGAACCAGCCAGGCACCCACATCACCCTCTTCCACCTTGAGTCGTGCCAGGGGGCGGCCATAGCGATCGAGATGGCGGGTCCGCACCTGCACGGGTTGGTCCTGCAAGTGGCGCGCCAGCGCATCGCGTGAGGCTTCACCACCGGCCTGGCAGATTTCCGGCGCATCGACCCCATCCAGGCGCAGCTTGATCCTGGGCCCGCCCTCCTCCGGCTCGACCCACAAGGTGTCACCGTCGTGGACATGGACCACGCGCGCGAGAAACTCCTGGGGCACATCCCCACCCCGCGCCTGGGCATACGAACCCATGAGGGCAACGATGAGCGCCGTGGCGATGGCACGCCACCAAGCCAGCGTCGAAAAATCAGGAAAGGACATGCACCGAGTCTGCCACGCCCTCAGCGGCCACTCGACCCTGTTCGGGGGATCAGACCGCCATGTAGCGGCCTGGCCGGTGATTGATCGCCAGGGACAGGTTCAGCACCACGGCACCCACCACGGACCAAAGGACCTGTGCTCCACCGACCACCACCAGCGCCACAAGGACAATGGCGCAGTCCATGACCATCTGGATGTGTCCGGCGCGCCAGCCATAGCGCTCCTGAAGCCACAGCACCAACACATTGAAGCCCCCCAGGCTGGCCCGGTGGCGGAACAGCATGAGCATGCCGGCACCGGTCAGCAGGCCGCCGGCAACGGCTGCAAAGCCGGTGTTCAGTGCAGCGATATCGATCCAGGTCGGCACCAGCTCGGACAGCAAAGCCAGCAGCGCCACCGAGGCAAAGGTCTTGGCCGTGAAAACGGGACCCATGCGGCGCCAGGCCAGCCAGTAAAACGGCAGGTTGATGAGGAAGAACCAGACGCTGAAGCTCACGCCGGTCGCGTAGTGCAGCAGGAAGGCCAGCCCCGCGGTGCCGCCGCTGAGCAGGCCGACGTGGCCGAACATCACCACGCCCAGGCCGACGAACAGGGTGCCGGTGAACAGGGCCTGCACGTCTTCGTGCGGCCGGTGGCGGGAGGGGGCTGCGGCGGCAGCGGGCATGGCGGTGGATCGGACAGCGGCGGTCATGGGCATCGGTCGGTCGACAGAGGCGCACAGTGTCGCCGCTGTGGCCACCC
>JAJPEW010000330.1 GCA_021166755.1 Hydrogenophaga sp.
GGTTGGTATTGAGCCAGATCACCAGCACACCGAAGATGGCGGCCAGCAGCGCACCGGCGGCCATGCCGGCGGCAAAGCCGGCCACGGTGCTGCCGGTGTGCACCACGGTGGCAAAACCGGCCAGGGCGGCGCACAGCATCATGCCCTCGGCCCCGAGGTTGACGATGCCAGCTTTCTCGTTGATGAGCAGGCCCAGCGAGGCAATGGCCAGCACGGTGCCCGCGTTGAGCGAGGCGGCGATGAGGAGTGCGGTGGATTCCATGTCAGTCGGCTCCGGTCACTTCTTCCACTTCAGGCGGTAGGCAATCAGCGTGTCGCAGGCCAGCAGCGAGAACAGCAGCAGCCCCTGGAACACCCCGGTGATCGACTTGGGCAGGCCCAGGCGCGACTGCGCCAGCTCGCCACCGATGTAGAACATGCTCATCAGGATGGCCGAAAACACGATGCCGACAGGATGCAGGCGGCCGACGAAGGCCACGATGATGGCGGCAAAGCCGTAGCCAGCCGGCACGTACGGCGTGAGCTGGCCGATCGGCCCGGCCACCTCCAGCGCCCCGGCCATGCCGGCCATGCCACCGGAGGTCAGCAGCGCAATCCACAGGGCCTTGCGCGAGGAAAACCCGGCGTAGCGGGCCGCTGCCGGGGCCAACCCGCCCACCTGCTGGGCATAGCCGGCGTAGGTGCGGAACAGGAACACCCACATGGCCAGCATACCGGCCAGTGCCAGCAGCAGGCCGATGTTGACGCGTGAGCCCTGCATCAGCCGGGGAATCTGGGTGACCGACTCGAAGGTCTTGGTCTGGGGGAAGTTGTAGCCCATCGGGTCCTTCCAGGGCCCATAGACCAGATAGTTGAGCACCTGCACCGCCACATAGACCAGCATCAGGCTGACCAGGATTTCGTTGGCGTTGAAACGGTCGCGCAGCAGCGCCGTGATCCCCGCCCACAGCATGCCGCCCAGTGCCCCGGCCAGAACGATGACCGGCACGATCCATGGGCCCGTGTCCTTGGTGGCGGTGAGTGCGACGCCCGCGGCAAAGATAGCGCCGATCAGGTACTGCCCCTCAGCCCCGATGTTCCAGACGTTGGAGCGGAAGCACACCGCCAACCCGAGCGCAATGATCAACAGCGGTGTGGCCTTGACCATCAGTTCGGACAGCGCGTAGGCGTTCTTGACCGGTTCCCAGAAGAAGACCTGCAGGCCGCGCACCGGGTCCTTGCCCAGGGCGGCAAAGAGGATGACGCCGATCACCACGGTGATCAGCAGCGCCAGCATGGGCGAGGCGTAACTCCAGGCCCTGGAAGGCTGGGGACGGACTTCAAGCCGCAGCATGGGCGGACTCCTTCTTGTTGTTCTGTTGTTCGGTGTCCCACAGGCCCGACATCCATTCACCGATGCGCTCGACAGTGGCGTCGGCGCGGTCCAGGCTGGGCGACAGCCGCCCTTTGGCGATCACATGCAGGCGGTCACTGATCTCGAACAGCTCGTCCAGTTCCTCGCTGACCACCAGCACGGCACAGCCGGCGTCGCGCAACGCCAGGATCTCGCCCCGGATCTGGGCAGAGGCGCCGACATCCACCCCCCAGGTGGGCTGGCTGACGATGAGCAACCGGGGTTTGGCCTCGATCTCGCGGCCGACGATGAATTTCTGCAGATTGCCGCCCGACAGCGATTTGGCGGCGGCGTCGGGGCCGTTGGCCTTGACCCTGTAGCGCGTGATGATGTCTTCGGCCTGGGCGCGCAGAGCCCCCACACGGATCCAGCCGCCGGCGCCGATGGCATCCCGACGGGTCAGCAGCAGGTTCTGGGACAGGGACAGCGTGGGCACGGCGCCCCGCCCCAGGCGCTCCTCGGGCACGAAATGCAGGCCCAGCGTCCTGCGCCGCCCCGGACTCATGCGCGAGGCATCCTGACCGGCCACGCTGATGCTGCCCGCCGGCGCCCGCCGATCTTCCCCCGAGAGGCATTGCAGCAATTCGCCCTGCCCGTTGCCCGAGACGCCGGCGATGCCCACCACCTCTCCAGCGCGGACGGTCAAGGCGATGTCCTGCAGGTCGGTGCCGAAGGGGTCGTTGCTGCGCAGGCTCAGGCCCTTGACCTGCAGCACCGCGGCGCCCGCCTTGAGTTCGCGCACATCCAGCGCAGGGGGTTCGGCCCCGATCATCATGCGCGAGAGCGAGGCGTTGCTCTCCTGGCGCGGATCACATTCGCCCGTGACCTGGCCACCGCGCAGCACGGTGCAACCGGTGCACAGCTCGCGGATCTCGTGCAGCTTGTGGCTGATGTAAAGAATGCTGCAGCCCTCGGACGCCAGCTTGCGCAGCACGACAAACAGCTTTTCCACCGCCTGGGGTGTCAACACCGAGGTGGGTTCGTCCAGGATCAGCAGTTGCGGGTTGGTCAGCAGGGCGCGGATGATCTCGACCCGCTGCATCTCGCCCACGCTCAGGGTATGGACCGGGCGGGCGGGGTCGATGTCCAGGCCGTACTCGGCCGCCTTGGCGGTGATGCTGGCCGTCACCTCGGTCAGGGTGAGCGATTTGTCCAGGCCCAGCCAGACGTTTTCGGCCACCGTCAGGGTGTCGAACAGGCTGAAATGCTGGAACACCATGCTGATGCCCAGGGCCCGCGCTTCCTGCGGGTTGCGGATGTGGACCGGTCGGCCATTGAACATGACCGAGCCCTCGTCGGGCTTGACCGATCCGTAGATGATCTTCATCAGAGTGGACTTGCCGGCGCCGTTTTCGCCCAGCACGGCATGAATCTCGCCCGGCTTGACGGACAGCGAGACGCCGTTGTTGGCCACCA
>JAJPEW010000331.1 GCA_021166755.1 Hydrogenophaga sp.
GGTGCGCCACATCAGCTTCACCGGCTCGACCGAGGTCGGCCGCATCCTGATGGCGCAGAGCGCGCCCACGGTCAAGAAGATGTCGCTGGAACTGGGCGGCAACGCGCCCTTCATCGTCTTCGACGACGCCGACATCGACTCTGCCGTGGAAGGCGCCTTCGCCAGCAAGTACCGCAACGCGGGCCAGACCTGCGTCTGCTCCAACCGCATCTACGTGCAGGAAGGCGTGTACGACGCCTTCGTCGAGAAGTTCGCCGCCAAGGTCAAGACCGCCAAGGTCGGCAACGGCTTCGAGGACGGGGTGAACCAGGGCCCGCTGATCGAGGAAGCCGCGCTGGAGAATGTGCAGCGTCACGTCGAGGACGCCAAGGCCAAGGGTGGCCGCGTGCTCGTGGGCGGCAAGCGACTGGGTGGCCAGTTCTTCGAGCCCACCGTGGTGGCCGATGCCACGCCCGACATGCTGTGCGCCCGCGAGGAAACCTTCGGACCCTTCGCGCCGGTCTTCAGGTTCAAGACCGAGCAGGAGGCCATCGATGCCGCCAACAACACCGAGTTCGGTCTGGCCAGCTACTTCTACAGCCGCGACATCGGCCGGATCTACCGCGTAACCGAGGCGCTGGAGTACGGCATGGTGGGCGTGAACGTGGGGATTCTGGCCACTGAGCACGTCCCCTTCGGCGGCGTCAAGCAGTCCGGTCTGGGCCGCGAGGGCTCGCACCACGGCATGGACGACTATGTCGAGATCAAGTACGTCTGCATGGGCGACATCCTCAAGTAAACTATGCGCTTGTGCGGGTGTAGTTCAATGGTAGAACGGCAGCTTCCCAAGCTTCATACGAGGGTTCGATTCCCTTCACCCGCTCCAGAATTCGCAGCGTAATCGCAACAAAGCAAAAGGCCCCTCACGGGGCCTTTTGCTTTTCGATGCAGGGATACGGTCAGATCAGCGGTACACCGGTCTTGCTCTGGATGAACTCGCGCGACACGCCGTCGGCCAGTTCCACCAGCTTCAGGCCTTCGGGCGTCACGTCCATCACGCCCAGGTCGGTGATGATGCGATCAACCACACCCTTGCCGGTCAGCGGCAGCGTGCACTGGGGCAGGATCTTCAGGTCTTCGGTGCCGTCCTTCTTCTTGGCCACGTGCTCCATCAGCACGATCACGCGCTTGACGCCGGCCACCAGGTCCATGGCACCACCCATGCCCTTGACCATCTTGCCGGGGATCATCCAGTTGGCCAGGTCGCCCTGAGCGGTCACCTGCATGGCGCCCAGGATGGACAGGTTGATCTTGCCGCCACGGATCATGGCGAAGCTGTCGTGGCTGCCGAAGATCGACGAGCCCTTGATGGTGGTCACCGTCTGCTTGCCGGCGTTGATCAGGTCGGCGTCCACCTCGTCCTCATACGGGAAAGGGCCGATGCCCAGCATACCGTTCTCGCTTTGCAGCCACACCTCGACGTGGTCGGGCACGTGGTTGGCCACCAGCGTCGGAATGCCGATGCCGAGGTTCACATAGAAGCCGTCCTGCAGTTCTTTGGCCGCGCGCGCGGCCATCTGGTCTTGGGTCCAGGGCATGTCCGTACTCCTCAATCAAACTTTGCGGTCGCGGGTGGTGCGCTTCTCGATGCGCTTCTCGGGCGTCGGGTTGTGCACGATGCGGTGCACATAGATACCGGGCAGGTGCACGTCGTCCGGCGCGATCTCGCCGGTGGCGACGATGCGCTCGACCTCGACGATGCAGATCTTGCCGGCCATGGCGGCGGCCGGGTTGAAGTTGCGCGCCGTCAGGTTGAAGCGCAGGTTGCCCGAACGGTCGGCCACATCGGCCTTGACCAGCGCCACCTCGGGGAACAGGGCCTGCTCCATGACGTAGGTTTCGCCGTTGAACTCGCGCAGTTCCTTGCCTTCAGCCACGATCGTGCCCACCCCCGTCTTGGTGAAGAAGGCCGGAATGCCGGCGCCGCCGGCGCGCAACTTTTCGGCCAGTGTGCCCTGGGGCGTGAATTCCAGCTCCAGCTCGCCGGCCAGGTACTGGCGCTCGAATTCCTTGTTCTCGCCCACGTAGGACGAGATCATCTTTTTGATCTGACGCGTGGTCAGCAGCTTGCCCAGGCCGAAGTCATCGACGCCGGCGTTGTTGGAGATGACCGTCAGGTCCTTCACGCCCGTGTCGCGCAGGGCATCGATCAGGGCCTCGGGGATGCCGCACAGGCCGAAACCGCCCACGGCAATCAGCTGACCGTCGGCCACCACGCCCTTGAGGGCTTCGGCCGCGCTGGGATAGATCTTGTTCACGTCGAATGACTCCTGGGGTTGAACAATCGGAAGCCGCTACGATACTACGTATCCACATACGTAGTTTGACCTAGAGACTAACCCGGACCCGGCCATGGAGCACATCGACTACCGACTGGCTTTCGACCTGGCGCCGGTGGGCCTGGCGCTCTCACGCCAGCGCACCATGGTGGACTGCAACCAGGCACTGTGCGAGATCTTCGGCGCCTCACGCGAACAGCTGGTGGGACAGAGCTTTCGCATCCTCTACCCCAGTGCCGATGAATACGAACGCACCGGCGAGCGCATCGTGCCCATCCTGGGCCGAGGCGGCACCTACGCCGACGAACGCATCATGCAACGGGTGGACGGCCGTTTCAAGGGCGAGACCTTCTGGTGCCACGTGACCGGTCGGGCACTGGATCCGGCGGACCCGCATGCCGCCGGCATCTGGAGCTTCGAGGACCTGAGTGCCCGCCGCCCCGTGGGCGCCGCGCTGACCCCGCGCGAGCGCGAGGTGGCCGCCTGTCTGATGGACGGCCTGACCAGCAAGCAGATCGGCAAGCACCTGGGCATCAGTCACCGCACGGTGGAGATCCACCGTGCGCGATTGATGCGCAAATACCAGGCCCACAGCACACCTGATCTGGTGCACCGGTTGCTGGCCGGTTAGTCCTCTTTCAACTTGGATGCAAAGGGAGCACGGCCTGCCGCCGGGCCGCCCCAAGGCAGGCCAGCCCCACGGCCCGACATCGACCGGGTCCCTCCCCGGTCCAGGGGCAGCGACCCGCGCAGCGGCGGAGCGTGGGGGTCAACAGTTCACTGGGGCTGGAAGCCGCTGTCCTTGATGATCTTCGACCAGACCTGGGCGTAGGCCTTTTCGCGTGCGGCCAGTTGCTCACCGGTCATGAAGCCCACCGTCAGGCCCATGGCCGTCAGCCGGTCCTTGACCTCAGGGACCGCAATGGCCTTCTGGATGGCACCAGCCAGCTTGTCCAGGGTCGCCTTGGGCGTGGCGGCGGGCGCGAACACCCCGTAGTAAGGCACCTCTTCAAAACCGGCCAGGCCCAGTTCGGCAAACGTGGGCACTTCGGGCATCGCGGCCTGACGCTGCTTGCCCATCACCGCCACCACGCGCAGCTTGCCCGCCTTGTGGTTTTCGATGAAATCGGGAATCGACGCCACCCCGGCCGGGATCTGGTTGCCCAGCATGTCGGCCATCATCGGCGCGCTGCCGCGGTACGGCACCGACACCAGATCCAGCTGGTTCTTTTTGGCGATCTCCTGCACCAGGAACTGGGGCACCGATGCCGGCGCGGGAATGCCGACGTTGGCCTTGCCACCGCCCTGACGGACCAGATCGACATAGCCCTTGAAGCTGGTGGCCGGCGTGCCAGCCGACAGCGCAATCGCATTGACGAAGGTGGCGAAGCCGGCCACCGGCACGAAGTCCTTGCCCGAGTCGTAGCCTGCGTTCTTCATGACCATGGGCAGGATGGTGATGCTGTGGTCATGGCTGAGGAACAGGGTGTGCCCGTCGGGCTGCGCCGCCTTGAGTGCCTGAGCGGCCAGCTGGCCACCGGCACCGGGCTTGTTGTCCACCACCACCGGCGCCGCCAGCTCGGCCTGCAGGCGCTCGGCCAGGATGCGGGCGATGGCATCGGTGCCGCCACCGGCCGGGAAACCCACCATGATCTTGGTGGTGACCGCTGTCTGCGCCTGGGCCAGCGACAGCACCGACCCCAGGCCGATGGCCGCCGCCACAGAGGTGGCGCGGATTGCGAATTGACGACGTGTGCTCATGGAAAAAAGCTCCTGCTGAATGAAACGGATCAGATGCTGGGTGCGTCGATGACTTCGGACGCGGTGCGAAAGGCTTCGACCGAGGTGGGAATGCCGCAATAGACAGCGGCGTGCAGCAGCACTTCCTGGATCTCTTTGGCGGTGGCCCCATTGTTGAGCGCACCGCGCACGTGCCCCTTGAGCTCGTGCTGCTTGCCCAGCGCGGTCAGCATGGCCACGGTAATCAGGCTGCGGGTCTTTCGGTCCAGGCCGTCGCGCTGCCAGACATCGCCCCAGGCGGCCCGCGAAATGTGGTCCTGGATCGGCTGGGTAAATTCGGTGGCCCCGGCCAGTGCACGATCCACGAAATCGTCACCCATGACTTGCCGGCGTGTGGCCAGGCCACGGTGGTATTGCTCATCCTGCATGTGCTGTTCCCCAAGTGTCAGAGATCGGTCAAGGCGCAAGGATAAGCTCTCTTCCTTTACGGACCCTGAAACTGGAGACACGCGCCATGAGCCAGACGCCCCGCTACCCCCTGCCCGACCTGAACACCCTGCCCGAAGACCTCAAGACCAAGATCCTGGAGGTGCAGGAGAAAGCAGGCTTCGTGCCCAATGTGTTCCTGGCGCTGGCCCGGCGTCCGGCCGAGTGGCGCGCCTTCTTCGCCTACCACGATGCACTGATGACGCCCGAGACGGTGGGCCGCACCTCGGGCCTGAGCAAGGGTGACCGTGAAATGATCGTCACCACCACCAGTGCCGCCAACCACTGCCTGTACTGCGTGGTGGCCCACGGTGCGATCCTGCGTATCTACGAGAAAAAACCTCTGGTGGCGGATCAGGTGGCTGTGAACTACCGCAAGGCGGACATCACCCCGCGCCAGCGGGCCATGCTCGACTTTGCGATGAAGGTGTGCCTGCGCTCGGACGAAATCGAAGATGCCGACTTCGAAGCCCTGCATGCGCATGGCTTCAGCGACGAGGACGCCTGGGACATTGCCGCGATCACCGCCTTCTTCGGCCTGTCCAACCGCATGGCGAGCTTCAGCGGCATGATGCCCAACCCCGAGTTCTACCTGATGGGACGCGTCCCTAAGTCGAAGTGAGTCGGGGCGGCCCCCCGGCCGCTTCGATCAGCGCGCGAGCCTGGTCAGACATCGGCACCGATTTCTGCTTCGGGAAATCCACCCACACCACCGTGGCACCGCCGTTGGCGTATACCGTGTCCGGGTCGTCGGTGCGAAGCATCTCGTGGAAGGTGTCAAAGGACGTGCGTCCCATGGCCCCCACATAGGTGCGCACCAGCACCTCCCCCGGAAACTCGAACTGCCGGATGAAGTTGCAGAACGCGTTGACGATCACGGGGCCTTCGCCCTTGGGATCGGCTGGCAGGCCCATGCCGAAGAACCAGTCCAGCCGGGCGATCTCCATGTAGCGGAA
>JAJPEW010000074.1 GCA_021166755.1 Hydrogenophaga sp.
ACGCCGGTGGCGGTGGAGCCCTCGTTCATGGAATAGGTGTCCATCATCCACGCCATCACCTGTTCGTTGGGGTTGACGTCGGGTGCGGGAATGTCCTTGGTGGGGCCGATGATGATCCCGATCTCGCTGGGGTAGCGCCGGGTCACCCGCTCAAGCTCTCCCCGGGAGAGCTGCCGCGGGTCCACACGGATGCCGCCCTTGGCGCCGCCGTAGGGCACGTTGACGGCGGCGTTCTTGATCGACATCCAGGCCGACAGGGCCATGACTTCGGACAGCGTGACGTCCTGGTGGAACCGCACACCGCCTTTGCCGGGGCCGCGGGAGGTGTTGTGCTGCACGCGGTACCCCTCGAAGTGGGCGGTGGTACCGTCGTCCAGCAAGATCGGCACGTCCACGATCAGGGTGCGCTTGGGGCGTTTGAGGGTTTCGACCCAGCGGGCCAGGGACCCAAGATAAGGGGTCACCCGATCGACCTGCTGCAGGTAGATGCCCCAGGGCCCGAGGTGGTTCGGATCCAGGTAGGAGGGAAGGGCGTGAGTGAAGGTGGCCGGGCTGTTGGCGGGTGTGCCGCCCGGCCGTTGCGATGCTTGTGACATGGTGCAGAGGTCTCCTTGTGGGTGGGTGCTGCACCACCAGGGTGCAACGGACGAGACTGTACGAAGACCTGTCTGCGCTGTCCAAGGCCGCCTTGGGATGCCTTTATGCGTTCAATGCATAACCGACCGGAATCAGCTCAGGTCTGGAACTGCAGCGCCGCCAGCCGGGCGTAGACCCCGTCCATGGCCAGAAGCTCGGCATGGGAGCCTTGCTCCACCAGGCGGCCATGGTCCAGCACGACGATGCGGTCGGCCCGCTGGACAGTGGCCAGGCGGTGGGCGATCACGAGGGTGGTACGGCCCCGCATCGCCGACTCCAGCGCAGCCTGGACCATGCGTTCGCTTTGCGCATCCAGTGCGCTGGTGGCTTCATCCAGCAGGAGCAGGGGCGGGTTCTTCAGCATGGCCCTGGCAATCGCGATGCGTTGTCGCTGACCGCCCGACAGCCTGACGCCCCGTTCGCCCAGGTAGGTCTCGTAGCCCTCGGGCAAGCGGGTGATGAACTCGTCGGCAAAGGCGGCGCGCGCAGCCTCGCGCACCTCGTCGTCGGACGCCTCCGGGCGCCCGTAGCGGATGTTCTCCAGGGCGCTGGTCGAGAAGATCACCGGGTCCTGGGGCACGATGCCCACGCGGTGGCGCAAGTCGCCCAAGGAGAGTTGTCTGATGGGGACACCATCGAGCAGGATCTGGCCGCCCTGGGCGTCGTAGAAGCGAAGCAGCAGGCTGAAGACCGTGGTCTTTCCTGCGCCACTGGGTCCCACCAGCGCCACGGTCTGACCGGGCTCCACGGCCAGGCTGAAGTTCTCCAGCGCGCTCTGCGAGGGCCGGGACGGGTACCTGAACTGCACCGCCTCGAAGCTGACACGGCTGCCCCCGTGCACGGGGGGCAGTGACTGTGGTGACTCGGGCTCCTGCACCGGTGAGCGCGCGGCCACCAGTTCCATCAGCCGCTCGGTGGCGCCAGCTGCGCGCAGCAGGTCACCGTAGACCTCTCCCCAGACAGCGACCGCGCTGGCGAAAAGGATCACCAGCACCACCGCCTGCCCGAGTTGCCCCGCGCTGATCTGGCCGGCGATCACCGCCTGGGTGCCCTGGTACAGGCCCCAGAGAATGAGCGCGGCATTGGCGATGATGATGAAAGCCACCAGCACGGCACGGGCACGGCTTCGTCGAACGGCCGTCTGAAAGGCACTGTCGGTGGACTGGCGGAAACGCGCCGATTCCCTGTCCTCGGCGGTGTAGCTCTGTACCAGGGGAATGGCGTTGAGCACTTCGGCCGCGATGGCGCTGGCGTCGGCGACGCGGTCCTGGCTGGCGCGAGAAAGCCGCCGGACTCTGCGGCCGTACCACATGGCCGGCAGGATCACCAGCACGATGACCAGCAGCACCTGGACCATCACGTAGGGGTGCGCCCAGACCAGCATGGCCAGCGCCCCCAGGCCGGTGACAGCATGCCGCAGTCCCATGGACAGTGAGGAGCCCACGACGGTCTGTACCAGCGTGGTGTCGGTCGTCAGGCGGCTGAGGACTTCCCCCGTGCGCGTGCTCTCGAAGAACGCCGGGCTCTGGCGCAGCACGTGCGCATAGACCGCGTCGCGGACATCGGCCGTGATCCGCTCGCCCAGCCAGCTCATGACAAAAAAACGAAACGCAGAGGCCAGACCCAGCAGCACCGCGACGGCGAACACTTCCAGAAAATGCCCACGAAGGGCCATCGCCTGGGTGCCCCTGTCTGCCTGCAGGCCTCCGTCGATCAGGTGCCGCAGCGCGACCGGGAAGAGCAGCGTGGCCGCTGCCGCGAGGATGAGGAACAGGATGGCAAGCCCGACCTGCAGGCGATAGGGGCGCACAAACGGCAGGAGACCGGTGAGTGCGCGCGGGTGGGCGCGTGCGGGGGCTTCGGTGGTGCTCATGTCATGACCGCTGCGATGATGAGGAAGTAGGTCACCAGGCTCAGCAGGTCCTGGATGATGGTGGCCAGCGGACCACTGCCGTAGGCGGGGTCGCTGCCAAGCCTGTCGAGCACCCAGGGCAGCACCAGACCGATGGTGGTGGCGATGGCGCCGGCGGCCACCAGCGCCCCCGAGACGGCCACGGCCAGGCGCAGATCGCCAAAGGCCAGCCAGACGCCAGGCAAGGTCAGTCCGCCCAGCACCAGGCCGATCAGCAGGCCCGTGCGGACCTCGCCGCCCACTAGGGAACCCAGGCGGGCGTGGCTGAGTGAGAGTCCCCGCACGGCGACGGCCTCGGTTTGCGTGCCGATGGCATCGGCCAGATAGACCAGCCCCGGAACAAAAAAGGCAATCGCGGGGTTGATGCCCAGCGCATGCTCGAAACGGGCCATGATGAAGGTGGCCAGCGTGCTGCCCAGCAGGCCGATCAGCAGCCACGGCAACCGGTGCCGAAGGCGGCGCAGGGGTGGCTCTTCGATCGCCTCGCGGGCACGCATGGCTTCGCGGGTGATGCCGGCGAAGCGGTGGATGTCTTCCACATGTTCACGGCGCAGGATGTGCAGCAGCGCCGAGGCGGGCACGATGCCCAACAGGCGGTTTTCAGTGTCCACCACAGGGACGGCCACGAGGGTGTGGTGCAAGGCCATGGAGGCCACGCGCTCCTGATCGGAATCGGCATGGATGCGCGGGAAATTTCGGTGCGCCGCCTCGCTCACCTGCTGATCACGAGGCAGTCGCAGCAGCTGCGCCAGATCCAGGATGCCGACGAGGTGCCCGCTCTCATCGGTCACGCACAGAATTTCGGTGTGCTCGGGGGGGTGGGCCAGCAGGCGGTCGAGCACCTGACCCGCCGTTTCGTCTGCCAGGGCACGGGCCACGCTGGCAGACAGATAGCGACCGGCCACTTCCTCGTGTCCATGGTCGGCCTGCGGTCCGCGCCCTCTGGCCAGGGTGGACCACTTGCGCTTCGTGCGATGGCGGGCAGTGTGTGTATCGGTCATGACCGGCAACGTGGGAGACAGCGTGATGTCAGGGGCAGTGTACGGCCTGTGTATGCTGACGCGTTCGCGCAGACAGACAGTCTGCTGGCACACGACCGACAAGGAGGGACTTCCATGAAGCGGCGACGGTGGGGACGATGGCTGGGATGGGGGTTGCTGGGGGCAGCGGTGCTGGGAGTCGGGGTGTTTCTCACCTTGCCGACCATCGTGGACCGGCGCATGAACACGGTGGAGCAGACACCGCCGTATGTGGCGTCGGAGCGGGCCCGTGCACTGCATGAGCGCCTGTTCATTGCTGACCTGCACGACGATGCCCTGCTGTGGTCTCGCGACCTGTTGCGTCGCTATTCGTATGGACACAGCGATCTGCCGCGTCTGGTGGAGGGGCGGGTGGGTCTGCAGGTGTTTGCGACCGTGACCAAGACCCCCAAGGGCATGAACTTCGAGCGCAACGCCTCGGACACCGACAGCATCACCATGCTGGTGATGGCGCAGCGTTGGCCCGTGCGCACCTGGGACAGCCTGCTGGAGCGGGCGCTGTACCAGAGCGAACGCCTGCATGCGGCACAGGCGGGCAGCGAGGGCCGGCTGCGCATCGTGCGCACGGCCAGGGATCTGTCGGCCTTGCTGGCCGAGCCCCCGGGGAAAGGCTTGCTGGGGGCGGTGCTGGCCACCGAGGGCCTTCAGCCGCTCGAGGGACGGCTGGAAAATGTCGATCGTCTGTATGACGCCGGCTTCCGGATCACGGGCCTGACGCACTTCTTCGACAACGAGGTCGGTGGATCGGCGCACGGGTGGGACAAGGGTGGACTGACTGCCTTCGGTCGTCAGGTGGTGCAGCACCTGCAGGAGCGGCGGATGATCATCGACCTGGCGCATGCTTCACCGGCGCTGATCGATGATGTGCTGGCCATGACCACCCGCCCGGTGCTGGTGTCGCACACCGGGGTCAAGGGCACCTGTCCCGGGCCGAGAAATCTCAGTGACGATCACATCAAGGCCATTGCCAGGACCGGCGGCGTGATCGGCATTGCCTACTTTGAAGGGGCTGTGTGCGAGTTGTCGATCGCCGCCATCGTCAAGGCCATCCGGCACGCCGCCGATGTGGCCGGTGTGGACCATGTGGCGTTGGGGTCGGACTACGACGGGGCGATCCGTGTGGCCATCGACACCACGGGGCTGGTGCTGCTGACCCAGGGGTTGCTGGAGTCCGGATTCAGCGACGACGAGGTGGCCGCCATCATGGGCGGCAATGTCCGGCGCCTGCTGCTGCAGGAGTTGCCGCCGGGTTGACCCGCGACTTCAGAGCACCAGGCGGCTGGCGTAGCCGGTCATCTCAAGGTAGCCGCGACCGACCGCACGGCCGTGTTGATCGAGCAGATCCGACACGCCCTCCCAGTACACGGTGCCGGTGCTGGCGCGGCTGTCGAGTTCCTGGGCATCCACCAGGGCATTCACGGTGAAGCGGCCCACCGGTGTGAGGACCTGCCACTCGACGGGGTAGCTCGCTCCGGTGCGTGGGCTGGTCCAGCGCCGGCCGGGCAGCCATTGCACCTCGTCGGGTCCGAAAGACCTTGCCGGGGCCACGCCCGTGGCGCCTGTGACAGAGCCTCGCCACGAGCCGCCGGCCCAGACGGCGCTGCCATCGCGCCGTCGCAGCCGGAACGCAGTGAGGCTGCTGCCGTCATGCAGGTTCATGCCGATCCAGTCCCAGCCGACGGCGTCCGGGTGCATCAGGGCTTCGCTCCATTCGTGGTCCAGCCAGGCACGACCTGTGATCTGAACCATGCGGCCGTCGATGCGCAGCTGGCCTTGCACCGCCAGTTGGGGGTGGGTGATGTAGAAGCTGGACTGCGAGGGGTCGGGGCCCTTGCGTGAGAAACCCTGGTCGCCCTGCAGCAGCAGCGGTTGCGTGGGCTGGGCGGTCAGCTCGATGCCCAGAGCGTTGCCGGAGATGCGGGTTTGGTAGCGGCCCGAGGGGTCGCGCTGCAGGTGCCAGTGATTCAGGTGCACCGCCGTGTCGGCGTCACTGGCGAAGGCATGCTGCTGGGCCAGCGGGCTGCCAGGCGGGGCACCGTTCCAGCGGACCATGCGCTGGTCGTGGTGCAGCCGCGCCGACCGCACGTCGGTGATGGCGGCGTGGGCGAACAGCAGGTGTCGTGCGGCCAGCCGGCTGGACAGCGACGAGGCCGGGTCGACGCGGCTGCGGAAAAAGGTGACCTGGAAACCCCAGGGCTGGCCGTCGGTGTCTTCGCCGTGACCGGTCAGGTACCACCATTCGGTGCGGGCTTCGTTGTGGGTGCCGTGATCGCGGGGGAACCGAAGTTCGCGCGGTTTGAGCACCCCTGCGGGGTTGTTCTCGCCGGTCCATGACGTGATCGGATGGCACAGCATCCAGGCCGCAGCGGATGCGAGCCAGTGGCGTCGCTGGGTGGGCATCATCACCAGTCCTCCTTGACGGCCTGAACCGCATCGCCGCTGGCCGCTGCCCGGCCAGCCAGCCACGCCGTGATGGTGCCCGCCACGACAACGGCCAGGCACAGGGCCGCCAGACGGCCGGCGGGCAGCGCGAGGTCCATGGTCCAGTGAAAGCTCTGCGGGTTGACCACATGCACCAGAATCACGCTGACGAGCAGCCCCAGACCCAGACCGGCCAGGGCGCCCAGCGTGGTCCAGGCCAGCCCTTCACCCGCGACCACCAGCAGGATGTCCTGCCGGGTGAGGCCCAGGTGCGCCAGCAGGCCGAACTCGCGCCGGCGTGCCAGCACCTGCGCGCTGAAGCTGGCTGCCACGCCGAACAGCCCGATGCCGATGGCGACTGCCTGCAGCCAGTAGGTCACCGCAAAGCTGCGGTCGAAGATGCGCAGCGAGATGGCCCGGATCTCGCTGGCCGAGGCGAATTCCAGCAGCTCGCTGGCGCCATGCCGACCGGCCGCCTGGCGAATGGCTTCGCGCACGAGGTCTTCATCGGCCCCCTCGATCAGGTGGATGGCGATGTCGTTGATCCGCTGGTCGCCGGTCAGGCGCCGGTAGTGGTCGCGGTCGATGACGATGCTGCCGTGCTGACGGGCATAGTCGCGCCAGACACCCGCCACGAAGAAGGCGACCGGCTGCTGCGTCTGCGTGACCATGGCGCGGGACCAATCGGGCAGCCATTGGCCGGGTCTTGCACCATGCAGGTCAACCATGGCCTCGCTGACGTACACCGGCACCACCTGTGCGCCGCCCGGTCCCAGGTCCGGTGGGGTGACCGGGTTGCCGACCAGCGGCAGGGATTGACCGGCCCGTCCGGCGCCCGTGGTGTCCAGGGGCCTGGCCAGCAGCACCACGGGCGGCAGGGCAGGGTCGATCTGCAGACGGGTGGCTCGCAGTGGGTCAATCCGCGCGACCCCGGGCAAGGCCGACACCTCGCTCACCAAGGCAGGCGGCAGGACGTTGCCTTCACCCACACTGGTGTCGCTGGCACGGACGTACAGCTGGGCTGGAAGAACGCCATCGAGCCACGTGGTCACCGAGTCACGGAAGCTGGCGACCATGACCGTCAAGGCGACCGACAAGGCCAGACTGGCGACCACGCCGCTGGTGGCCACCGCGGCGGTTTCCCGCTGGCGACGCGCACGCTCCAGGGCCAGCATCGGAATCGCACGGCGGGTGAGCACCGGCGCCAGTCGGTCGAGCAGGACACCGATGCCCAGTGGCAGCGCGGCAATCCCACCGACCAGCAACAGACCGATCGCCACATAGGCCCCCAGCGGGATGCCGGCCACGGGAGGCAGCAGCGCCAGCAGCACCGCGCCGGTGATCATGGCCAAGGCCGGCAGGTGCCGGCGAGGTCCGGGCACAGGCGCAGATCCGAGGCCCTTGAGGGCCAGTGCCGGCGCCATGCGCTGGCTGCTCCGCGCAGGCCACCAGCCACCCGCGATCGCTGCAACCACGCCCAGGCCGCCGAACAGCAAGGCATCCCAGGCGTGCCATTGCAGTCGTGGGCTGACGCCGTCAAAGTAGCCGCCGCCCAGATCGCCCCCCAGCAGCCTGAGGGCCAGCGCCGCCAGGCCTGTGCCCAAGGCCACGCCCAGGGCACTGCCGAGCAGGCCGAGCAGGGCCGATTCGGCCAGCACCAGGCGCAGGCGGTCCTGCCCGGACAGCCCGAGCACACCCAGCAGGGCCAACTGCTGCTGACGCCTTGCCACCGACAAGGCCATGACCGAAAAAACGAGAAAGGCCCCCGTGAACAGCGCCACCAGCGCCAGCACGCTCAGGTTGACCCGGTAGGCGCGCGAGAGGTTGCTGGCGCGTTCGTTGCCATCGTCGGGGCGCTGTGCCAGCCAGTGGGCCGGCAGCTGGAGATCGGCGGGCACGGCATCAACGCTGGCACCTGCCCGTAGTCGCAGGTCGATCCGGCTGAGTTCACCCACACGGCCGGTCAGCTCCTGGGCAGCAGCAATGTCCATTACCAAAAGCGGCGGACCTGGGGCTGTCACCGTGCCGGCCACGCGCAAGCGGTGCCAGCGCAGGCCGCTTTGCACCTCCAATGTGGTGCCAGTGCCCAGCTGCTGTCGGGCGGCGGGGTTGAGGAACACGGCATCAGCCGCGAAGAGGTCCAGCCGATCTCCGCCCTCGATGCGGGGAATCAGGGCAGGTGACACGGCGGCCACCGACAACGCGTCCACGCCCAGCAGTCGGACCGGTTGCCCGGACGTCGTGTCCGGCGTGCGCGCCGAGGTGGGTACCTCCAGAATCGGGCTGGCGGTCTGCACCGACGGATGCGTGGCGATGCGCTCCAGCCAGGCGTCGTCTAGGCTGCCGCTGCGGGCGCGCAGTTCCAGATCTGGCCGACCGTTGACCGCACTGACCGCGCCTGCAAACTCGGACAGGGCCGAGGCGTTGATCAGTTGCACGGCCAGGGCCAGCGCCACGCCAAGCATGACCGCCAGGATGGCAGCGGCGGTGCGCCAGGGATGGTGCCGCCATTCCTGCCAGGAAAAGGTGCGCAAGAGCTGCCACATGCCGCCAGCTTAAGCCCTGGCGCATCCGGGGATGGATCGCAGACCTAAAATACCAGTCTTCACCGGGGGTGCCAGGCCGAATCCGCGATGCGGCGAAGGCCGGGGCTGAGAAATACCCCTCTCACCTGATCTGGGTCGTGCCAGCGTAGGGAGCGTGAGTCCGCCTCAGGGATCGTTTCCCTGTCTCCGGGTCCCGCTTCAGCCGGGACGACCGGCATTCGACACAAGGCGGTCCTCATGCAACGTCGTTCTCTGCTTCTGACCCTTTCCGGCCTCGCGATGGCCACTGCGCTGCCGCTGTTCGCGCACGCTGCGCCCACCACCCTGCGGGTGATGACACACAGCTCGTTTGATCTGCCCAAGGAGCTGCTGGCGCAGTTCGAGAAGGACGCAGGGGTCAAGCTGCAGGTGGTCAAGGCCGGCGATGCGGGCGAAATGGTCAACAAGCTGATCCTGACCAAGGCCAAGCCGGTGGCCGACGTGGTCTACGGCATCGACAACACCTTGCTGCCGCGAGCCCAGCAAGCCGGCATCATCGAGCCCTACACCGGACCGGCCAGCCAGCGGGCGTCGGTGGTGACCCTGGGCGAGGGCGTGGTGCCGGTGGACTACGGGTACGTCACGCTCAACATCGACAAGGCCTGGTTCGCCAAGGCGGGGCTGGCCCTGCCCACCTCGCTGGCCGATCTGACCCAGCCGGCCTACGCCAAGCTGCTGGTGGTGCAGAACCCGGCCACCTCCAGCCCGGGGCAGGCCTTCCTGATGGCCACCATCGCCGGCCTGGGCGAGGAGGCGGCGTTCGACTGGTGGGCGAAGATGCGCGCCAACGGCGTGAAAGTGGCCAAGGGCTGGACCGAGGCCTACTACACCGACTTCAGCCGCAACGGCGGCACACGTCCCATCGTGGTGAGCTACGCCAGCAGCCCGGCCGCCGAGGTTTTCTACAGCAAGGAAAAGATCAGCGAATCGCCGACGGCCAACCTGTTTCTCAAGGGCGGCGTGTTTCGTCAGGTCGAGGGCGTGGCACTGGTCAAGGGTGGCCGACCCGCTGCACGCGAGGCGGCCGGCCGCTTTATCGAGTTCATGCGTTCGGCGCCGGTGCAGGAAGCCCTGCAGACCACCATGTGGATGTACCCGGCCGATGCTGCCGTGCCAGCGGTGGATGTGATGCAGCGCCATGCGGCCCAGCCGACGTCGTTTGACAACCCCGAGCCCGCCCGCATGCACAGCCAGGCCAAGGCTTGGACGCAGCGCTGGACGCGCACCGTCCTGAAGTAAGGCGGCGGATGCGCGGGCTGCGTGCCCCGGGCTGGCTCCTGCTGGCTCTGCCCCTGGCCTTCATGGGCCTGCTGCTGGTGGCGCCGGTGTTGCGCCTGCTGGCCCAGGGCCTGGGCACGGCTGACCTCTCGCTGATCGGGGTGTGGTCGGATGGCCACCTGCGCTGGCGGCTGGCCTGGTCGGTCCTGCAGGCGGCCATCACCTGTCTGCTGGCGCTGGTCCTGGGCCTGCCTCTGGCCTGGCTGCTGGCCCGTCTGTCCTTCCCGGGCCGCTGGTTGGTCCTGCGGCTGCTGATGCTGCCCTTTGTGGTGCCCACCCTGGTGGCCGCGCTGGGTGTGCTGGCGCTGTGGGGGCCGCGCGGCATCATCGGTCAGCCACTGGCTGGTTGGGGCATCGACCTCACGGAGACACCCTGGCTGCTGCTGTACGGCAACCTGTTCTTCAACCTGTGCCTGGTGGTTCGCGCGGGGGTGGATGCGCTGGAGCAGGTCAACGCGCAGCAGCTGGCCGCCGCGCGCACGCTGGGGGCCACCGCGTGGCGCGCGTTCTGGCGCATTGAATGGCCGTCCATCCGGCCCTGGATGCTGTCGGCCCTGTGTCTGGTGTTCCTGTACTGTTTTGCCGGCTTTGGCCTGGCGCTGGTGCTGGGCGGGCATCGCTACGCGACGGTCGAAGTCGAGATCTATAGCCTGGTGGCGCACGAGCTGGCCCTGGCCGAGGCCAGCGTGCTGGCCATCTGGATGCTGGGGCTGACGGGGCTGGTCGCTCTGGTGTACGCCTGGATTGAACGACGGTTGGCGGCGCCGGTGCGCACATCGCCGCTGCCACGGCGGCGGCCCGATACCGTGGGCGCCTGGCTGGCGCTGGTAGGGGGCCTGCTGGTGTTGTTCCTGCTGTGTGCTGCGCCGCTGCTGGCCATCGTGTGGCGCGCGTTGCTGGCCTTGTCCGACACCGGCGCGGCTGTGCTGGCCGAACCGGACACCTGGCAGGCGGTGGGCAACACCCTTCGCTTTTCCCTGATGGCCCTGGTGCTGGCTACCGTGCTGGGGCTGGCGCACGCACTCGGCGTCCATGCCCTGGACCAGTGGCGCACCCGCCGCGGTGAGGCCGCCGCCGCGGGCTGGGCGCTGGGTTGGCGTGCGCTGGAGTACCTGCCTTTCGTGGTGTCGGCCGTGACCGTGTCCTTCGGGTTGTTGCTGCTGTACCCGGACTGGACCGCGAGCCTGGCCCTGCTGGTGGGTGCCTATGCGTTGCTGGCCTATCCCTTTGTGGCCCGCTCGGTCACGGCGGGACTGGACGCCATGCCACCGAGTCTGGGACATGCGGCCGCGACGCTGGGTGCATCGCCCTGGCGCGTGACCCGGCGCGTCGTGCTGCCGCTGGTGGCCCCGGCTCTGCGTCGCGGCATGGCCTTTGCTGCGGCCACGGCCCTGGGCGAGTTCGCGGTCTCGCTCTTTCTCTCGCGCCCGGAGTGGACGACACTGACCACCCTGATCTACCAGCGTCTGGGACGGCCCGGCGAGAGCAACCTGGATGCCGCCATGCTGCTGGCCTGTCTGCTCATGGCGCTGGCGCTGCTGGCCTTTGTGCTCATTGAAGGCCGCCCTCGACGGACATCGAACCAACATGCTTGAACTGCGCGAGATCCACAAACAATGGCAGCAGCGTCCCTTGTTGCGCGGGGTCGGCCTGCGGGTGGCGGCGGGCGAAACCGTCGCTCTGCTGGGGGCGTCGGGCAGCGGCAAGAGCACGCTGCTGAAAATCATCGCTGGCCTGGATGAGCCCGAGTCCGGCACGGTGTGGTGCGATGGACAGGACGTCACGCGCTGGCCACCGGAGCAGCGCCGCTTTGCGCTGATGTTCCAGGACTTTGCGCTGTTTCCGCATCTGGACGTGCAGGACAACGTGGCCTTCGGTCTGGTGGAACAGCGGCTTGGGCGCCGGCAGGCCAGGGACGAGGCCCGCGCCATGCTCGAGCGCTTCGGCCTGGCGTCTCACGCGCGCAGCCGGACCTGGACCTTGTCCGGGGGTGAGCAGCAGCGCGTGGCGCTGGCCCGGGCCCTGATCACCCGACCCCGGGTGCTGCTGCTGGACGAGCCCTTCTCGGCCTTGGACGCCGACTTGCGCGAGCAGTTGCGGCGCGAGTTTCTGCTGCGCATCAACGAGGCCGGGATGGTCGCGGTGCTGGTCACCCACGACGAGGCCGAGGCGCGCGCCATGGCCCGGCATGCGTGGCGATTGCAGGACGGTCTGCTGCAGCCCTTGTGGTGAGCGAGAGCCGGTGATCAGCGACCGGCCTTGAGCGCCTGCAGCAGCTTCTGGCCGCCGCGCCCGGTGGCTTCATGGCCCAGGCGTTGCTGCTCGGCGCGGATGGCCACCCGGCTGCGTTCGCCCAGCATGCCATCGACCTCACCAATGTCATGTCCGCGCAGAATCAGCAGGCCCTGCAGCTCGCGGCGCTCGGCTCGGGACAGGCCAGGGTCATCAGTGGGCCAGGGCGTGACAAAGGGACCGCCACCGCGCAGTCGATCCGACAGGTGGGCAATGGCCAGGCCATAGCTCTCGGCCGCGTTGTAGCTGTAGATGGCGTCGAAGTTGCGGAATACCAGGAAAGCGGGGCCGTTGGGTCCCGCCGGTGCCAGCAGGCCGGCCGGCCCGGCGCCAGCCGGCAGCACGGAACCGTCGGCTCGGCGCAAGCCACGGGCGGCCCACTCGGACAGCGGGCGCTTGGTGCGCCTTCCCTCGCCGGACAGGCTGAAGCCGGCTGGCAGCTTCACCTCGAAACCCCAGGGCTGCCCGCTTTGCCAGCCCGCCTTGTCCAGAAAATTGGCGGTGGAGGCCAGCGCATCGCCGGTGTTTTCGATGAGGTCCCGGCGTCCGTCGCCGTCGAAGTCCACCGCCAGCCGCTCGAAGGTGGTGGGCATGAATTGCGTGTGGCCGAACGCGCCCGCCCACGAGCCCACCAGCTTGTCGGGGGCGACGTGTCCTGCCTGCAGGATGCGCAGGGCCGAGAAGAACTCTTTCTGGAAAAAAGCCTGTCGGCGACCATGACAGGACAGGGTGCCCAGGGCCTGCAGCAACGGGTATTTTCCGAAGGACTGCCCGAAATTGCTCTCCACCCCCCAGACCGCCACCACCGTGGCCGGGTCGACGCCAAAGCGCTGCTGCACCTGGCGCAAGGTGGCCGCGTGCCGTTCGAGCAGCAGCTTGCCTTCGGCGACACGCTCTTCGTCGACCAGGCCCGCCAGATAGTCCCAGATGGGCAGGCGGAACTCGGGCTGGTAGTCCAGCTTTTCGATCACGCTCATGTCGGGCGTGAGATCACGCGTCAGGCGAGCGTAGGTGTCGGGGCTGACGCCCGCGGCGCGCGCCGGTGCTTGCAGTCGGTCGAGGCAGGCATCGAACGAAGCGTCCGCTTGCGCGGGGAGGGCCAGGCTCAGGAATGCCAGAGCCGCAGACAGGGGGCGAACGATGGGCATGTGCATGAGCATCAGACCACCCAGGTGCTGCCATGTTCCGGCACCATCGCGTGCCAGCCCAGCTTGTCTTCGATGCTTTGTCGGAACCGGTCCGACGCTTCCATGTCGCCATGGGTGACGAAGACACGGTGCGGAGCCTTGGGCAGGGCGCGCAACCAGTCCATGAGCTGGCTGGCGTCGGCATGGGCCGACGCCGAGGTCATCTGGACCACCTCGGCGCGCACCGGAATGTCCTGCCCGTGGATGCGCAGGTGTTCGACGCCGGCCGACAGCGAGGCACCCCGGGTGCCCGGTGCCTGGTAGCCGGTGAGCACCACCATGTTGCGGTGATGGCCCAGGTACTGCACCAGGTGGTGCAGGACACGGCCGCCGGTGGCCATGCCGCTGGCGGCCAGGATGACCTTGGGCCCGTGTTGCTGGGCGATGGCCTTGGATTGGTCCACCGAGGACACCATGCGGGCGGCATGCTCCATGTCATGGCACTGGCGGGCGTTGAGCCGGTGTTCCCCCAGATGGCGGGCGAACAGGCCGGTGCTCTGGATGGCCATCGGGCTGTCCAGGTACACCGGCAGACTGCCTGGCAGGACACCATTGGCCTTGAGCAGGGCGATCGCGTGCAGGATTTCCTGGGCGCGTCCGACCGCGAAAACCGGCAGCACCGCCGTACCGCCACGTGCCGCTACCCGCTGCAGGGCCGGGCCCAGCTCCGCCAGCACGTCCTCGTCCGGATGCTCGCGGTCGCCATAGGTGGACTCGATGATCACGGCGTCGGCAGCTGGGGGCTGATCGGGCGGGTTCATCAGGGTGTCATCGCTGCGGCCCAGATCACCCGAGAACAGGATGCGCCGGTTGCCGACCTCCAGCAGCAGGCTGGAGGCTCCCAGGATGTGGCCGGCATGGATGAAGGTGGCTTTCCAGCCGTGGATGGGCTCGAAGTTCTC
>JAJPEW010000084.1 GCA_021166755.1 Hydrogenophaga sp.
GCACGAGCGAACGGCTGATGAACCGTGCGGCACGTCTCGCCCGCGCCACACGCCGGGCGGCGGCTGCGACCGATGCCGCATCCCGTAACACCTTGGTACCTTCTCGTGCCAGAATCGCCACCGTGCGCATGGACAATCGACAGCGTCTCACCAGCCACTGCCATCTCCCGTGATTGAAATCCTGACCCGCCTGGGCATCGCCCTTGTTCTCTCTGTGACCCTTGCCGTGCTCCTGGCCTGGGGCTGGGACAACTCCGATCACCAGAGCGCCGCGCCGGCCCAGATGGTCGAAGCGCCAGCAGGCTCTGCAGCCCGCTGAAGCAACAGGACCGTCCCTCATGAAAACCACCTGGATCGCGCTGCCTGCCCTGCTGTGCGCCCTCACGGTTCAGGCCGCGGACGACGAGATCCTGCGCCTGACCCAGGCCTCGGGGTGCGTGGCCTGCCACCAGACAGAGCCGTCGCGCACGGCCGGCAGTCCACCACCGCTGGCGCCTGCGTGGCGCGACATCGCCACCCGCTACAAGAGCGTCAAGGGCGCCCAGCAGCAGCTGACCGCCACTGTCATGACCGGTTCGCTGCCCGCTGACCAGGGCCGCAGCCCCTACGCCAGCCACTGGACCGGCAAGGTTCAGGGCGAGTTCATGCCCACGCACCGGCACGCGGTCACCCAGGCCGACGCAGCCCGCATCGTGGCCTGGATCCTGGCGCTCGAACCCCTGAAATAGGTTATGCCAGCATCGCATCGGCCGCTTTGAGACAATGCGGCCCATGCTCCAATTCGACCTGCTCAAGACCGAAGGCCATGCGCGCCGCGGCCGCCTCACGCTCAACCATGGCGTGATCCAGACCCCCATCTTCATGCCCGTGGGCACCTACGGCACCGTCAAGGGGGTCATGCCCGCCAGCCTGGAAGACATGGGGGCCCAGATCATCCTGGGCAACACTTTCCACCTGTGGATGCGCCCGGGCCTGGACATCATGCAAAGCTTCGGCGGACTGCACGGCTTCGAAAAGTGGGACAAGCCGATCCTGACCGACTCGGGCGGCTTTCAGGTCTGGAGCCTGGGCGACATGCGCAAGATCACCGAGGAAGGGGTGCATTTCGCCTCGCCGGTCAACGGCGACAAGCTGTTCATGTCGCCCGAAGTCAGCATGCAGATCCAGACGGTGCTCAATTCAGACATCGTGATGCAGCTGGACGAGTGCACGCCCTACTGGCAGGGCGAGAAAGGCTCCGGTCACATCACGACCGAGGCCGAAGCCCGCAAGAGCATGGAGATGAGCCGGCGCTGGGCGGTTCGCTCCAAGGCCGAGTTCGAGCGCCTGGGCAATCCCAACGCGCTCTTCGGCATCGTGCAGGGTGGCATGTTCGAACATCTGCGCCAGGAATCGCTCGACGCCCTGGTCGAGATGGATTTCCCCGGCTACGCCATCGGCGGCGTCAGCGTGGGCGAACCCAAGGACGAGATGCTGCGCATCATGGCCCACACCCCGCACCGCCTGCCGGCCCACAAGCCGCGTTACCTGATGGGGGTGGGCACACCGGAGGACCTGGTTGAGGGCGTGGCCTGCGGCGTGGACATGTTCGACTGCGTCATGCCCACGCGCAACGCGCGCAACGGCCACATGTTCACCCGCTATGGCGACCTGAAGATCCGCAACGCGCGCCACAAGAGCGACCATCGCCCGCTGGACGAGACCTGCACCTGCTACGCCTGCGCCGGCCGCAGCGGCGTCAGTTACGCCGATGGCGGGCGCGAGGGCTTCAGTCGGGCCTACCTGCACCATCTGGACCGCTGCGGCGAGATGCTCGGCCCCATGCTGGCCACCATCCACAACCTGCACTACTACCTGAACCTGATGCAGGAGGTGCGCGACGCGCTGGATGCCGGTGGGTTCGAGGCCTTCCGCGCCCGCTTCAAGGCCGACCGCGCGCGCGGCGTGTGAGCGCTGGCGCATGACGGCCGCCACCGCCCACCACGAGTCCCTGATCCCGCGCCGGGTGCTGCCGGTGCTGGTGGCGGCGCAGTTCGCCGGCACCTCGCTGTGGTTCGCGATCAATGCGGTCATGCCCGACCTGCAGCGCGAGTTCGGCTGGCCCGCCACCGCGGTCGGGTCGCTGACCTCGGCTTTGCAGTTCGGCTTCATCCTCGGTACGCTGGTGTTTGCCTTGCTGGCGATTGCCGACCGCTTCCCGGCCCGCGCCGTGTTTCTGGTCTGTGCCCTGGCGGGCGCTGCCTGCACGGTGGGTGCCTGGGCGATGGTGGCGGACTACCAGGCACTGATGGGCTGGCGTTTTGCCACCGGCTTCTTCCTGGCCGGCATCTACCCGGTGGGCATGAAGATCGCCTCACAGTGGTACACGCGGGGCTTGGGCGCCGCCCTGGGTCTGCTGGTGGGCGCCCTGGTGATCGGGTCGGCCAGCGCACATGCGCTTCGCGCCTTGTCCTACGCCCTGCCCTGGCCTACCCTGATGCTGGGCGTGGCCGCGCTGGCCGCCGCCGGTGGCCTGATGCTGTACCTGCTGCTGCCCGACGCGCCAGGGGCGGTGGCTCGTGTCACCACCCTGCAGTGGCGGGCGCTGGGCACCCTGCTGTCCGATGCGAAGGTGCGCAGCTCGGTGCTGGGCTACTTCGGTCACATGTGGGAGCTCTACACCGTCTGGGTGTTGATGCCGCTCATCCTGGCCAGCCGGCTGGAGGGCACAGCCTTGTCCTGGGCCGCGTTTGCGCTGCTGGGCTCCGGGGCCCTGGGCTGCATCGCCGGCGGGCAAATGGCGCAGCGCTGGGGCAGCGCCCGGGTCGCCGGGGTGCAGCTGGCCCTCAGCGGCCTGTGCTGCGTGGTGGCTCCCTGGGCCATGGAGTCACCGGACCTGCTGTTCTACGGCTGGCTGCTGATCTGGGGCATCACAGTGGCGGGCGACTCCCCCCAGTTTTCCACACTGACCGCGCGCAACGCCCCGCCGCAGGCCGTGGGCAGTGTGCTGACCCTGACCAACAGCATCGGCTTTGCCATCTCCATCGTCAGCATCCTGCTGTTCGTGCAGCTGTCGACGGTGATGTCACTGGGCCTGCTGCTGCCCGCCCTGGCCTTGGGCCCGGTGCTGGGCCTGCTGGCCCTGCGGCCGCTGGTCAAGGCCGAGCACCGCCACTGACCCTCGACGATCAGGTCGCTGCAGCCGGCGCTTCCTCCGAAGGCTGTGCCGCCGCCGTCCCGCAGGCATAGCAATAGCGGGCAAAAGCGCTTTTGCGGGTGTGGCAATGGCCGCAATGGTCGAACAGGCACAGACCGCAGTGCGGGCAGAAATCGGTCTTGCCATCCTTCAGATCGACCGCACGCTCGCAGCCCGGGCAGACGTTCTTGGTCAGCCGCGCCTGCGCCAGGTCGTAGTCCAGTTCGCGCCGACGCTGGGTATCCGGCAGGGCTTCGGCCTGCTTCTGCCGCTCCAGGTAGCGCTGCAAGGCCTGGATCGCATAACGCCCGCCCACCACCGTCAGCACAATGCCCACGATGTAGCGCACATAGCCCCCGTAGCTGGGCAGGTAGGGCACCAGTTCCACGAAGAAGGCAAACAGCGCGAAGATGATGAAACCCCAGACGAACGGCCACGATGCGCCCTTGCGGTGCTTCCTGAACAGCCAGCCGGCCACCAGCAGCAGGGGCAGCGTCAGCGCCAGCCGGTAGCCAAACACCCTCAGCTCCTGAGCGCGAAGGGCAGACTCGTAGGAATCGCGCGCCTGTTCGCGCAGGTCCTGCAACTGGGTCTGCGCCCGCTGCTGTGCCTGACGCGCATCAAGGGCGATTTGCTGTTGCCGTTCCACGGCCGCCAGCGCCTCCCGCTCGGTCTGGCGCAGTCCGTCCAGTTCGCGGGTTCGGCGCAGCAGTTCCTCGTCCTGCTCAGGACGCTCGGTGGCCCGCCGCGTGGCCAGCCAGTTGGAATAGGTTTCGCGCGCCGCGCGATTGTTGGCCTGGGCGGTCTGCAGCTTGAGCTGGGCCTGATCCAGGGCCGCCTGCGCCTCTTCGGCCTCGCGCTCCGCGGACTTGATGGTCGCCTTGAGTTGGGGGGTGCGCTGCGGGTCCATGAAGTCGTCCAGGGAACGCACCTGCTCCACCTTGGGCAGATCCCCCACGATGGTGCTGCCCAACCCGGTCAGGAACCAGGCAAACAGGAACGCCACCAGCCACAGGCCCCGACGAAACCACTTTTCTGACAACCGCAAAGACTTGCTCATCCTCTTCCCCTTGAAAACCGTTGTGTGATCATGATTGTCAGCCCACTCACCGGCTGATGCGCTGCGGAACCCAGACCGGACCGCGCCAGCCATTCAGGCACTGCGCCGACAGCCAACCGTTCAACAAGGAGGACAGATGTACCAACGAGGGTATCTTGCTAGATCTTTCTTTGAGCATCGATCTCCCGGATCAACTTTCTGGCCTCGTCTCCCTCCGGAATGGGACGTCCGCTGTCCCGCCACTCGATAGCGGACTTGAAGCCATGTGCCTGGGCATGGCGCCGGAACCACAGACCCTCAGGGTTGTGGCGGGTGATGCCATCAAACACGGTCGCCATCATCTGGGTCTGCTCAAGGCCCATGTTCAGCATGACCTGGTTGACCACCATCTTGTGCATGGCCAGGTGGGCGCGGGGAACTCCCGCGATCCTGGAAGCCAGCTTCATGGTGGCCGCTTCCAGCTCATCTGGCGGCACCGCCATGGTGGCCAACCCCCATTCAGCTGCAGTCCTCCCGTCAATCAGATCCCCGGTGAACATCACCTGCTTGGCCCGCATGGGCCCGAGGCGAAATGTCCACATTGCCGTGGTCGGGCAACCCCATACCCTCGTGGGCATGTAGCCGATGCGGGCATCCTCGGCCATCACCAGCAGGTCGCAGCAAAGGGCAATGTCGCTGCCACCGGCCGCGGCAGCACCATGGACCTTGGCGATGGTGGGTTTCGAGCTTCTCCAAAGCGCCATGAAGTCCTCGGTGTTGCGCTTCATGTAGGCATAGTCGACCATTGGGTCCCATGGCGTCGTCTCCTGCTGGCAGGGATGTTCGATCTGCTGCTCTGCATAGCCCGACAGGTCATAGCCACCACAGAAGCCCTTGCCAGCACCTTCGATGATGATCGCATGCACCTCGTCGTCGGCATTCGCCCACTCGACCGCGGCCCGGATCTCGCGTGGCGTCTCGTCGCTGATGGCGTTCAGTCGCTCAGGCCGATTCAGAAGGAGCCGAGCGACGCGAGGATTCTGCGGATCCTTGTCGATCTGGAGCGTGGTGTATTTGGGCATGGATGGCTTCTCCTTCAAGGAATGAACATGGCAATCAAATCAGGCAGTCAACATTGACTGTATGCAGGACACATCGGACAGTCAATACTGACGGTATGATGATTGGACACATGCAAGACACGGCCAAACGGAAAAAGACAGCGCGACGCAGCGACCCCGTGGAGCCCTCCATCCGGGATCGGGTTCTCGGTGCTGCGGTCTCGCTCCTGATTGAGCAAGGTGCGGCCCGTACGACCACGCTGGCGGTGCAGCAGCGGGCGGGAGTCAGCCGCGGGGCTTTACTCCACCATTTCCCCACGCATGCCGATCTGCTGTCCGCCACTGTGAACGAGCTCGTCCGCCGCAACGAGCAAACCGTGTATGAGATGCTGGACAAACTGCAGGACGCACCCGATGCGGTGGAGCGTGCCGTGCGAGCTCTGGCATTGATGATGGCCCAACCCGCCTTCATGGCGGAGCTGGAACTCTGGGCCATCGCCCGCACCGATGTTGGCCTGCGGGATGCCCTGGGCAAGGTGGAACGTGATGCGCGCAAGGACAGCGAACGGGTTCTGAAAGCCTTGTTTTCGTCTGTGGCCGACCTGCCTGGCCACGACGCGGTGATCGCGATGACGACGGACTTCCTGCGTGGGTTTGTCTTGTCGGGGGTGTTGCGACGCAGCTCCGCGCGTCGGCAACAGATGATCAGTCACTGGGTACGCGCCACAAAGATTCTTCTGGAGCACTGGTCCTGAGCAGCTGACTGGCACCTGCGCCTGACAGGCTGCACCGATCACGTCAACGAATTGCGTCGGAAATCTCGAAACTTTCTCTATGCTGCGGCGGTGAACACGGTCAGCACACCGGTGTAGCCGTAGAGGTGGTGCCGTGCGATCTCTCCGCCGGCGAAGAAGCCGATCAGCGGCACATCGCCCAGTGCGCGGCGCACCACCTGCAGCTCGGCACTGTCGCCACCGAAATGGGGGCCGCCGCGGCCCGAGCAGCTGACGTAGACCGCGCCGACGATCTCCCTGCTGACCTGGGCGGCGCTGTCCTCCTCATCCGGCCCCAGGGAGCCGCCCACACCCACGCTCACACCCTGCGGCTCCAGTTCCTCGCGGATCTCGGTGCAGATGCGGACCAGGTCCGCACGGGCCGCGTCGACGTGGCGCTCACAGAACGCCAGGCGGGTACCGGTCGGTGGCCTGTCCGCAATCGCCACCCCCCGGCGCGCGGGGTCCAGTCCGATGATGTGCCGCACCTCCACCGCATCACCGAACTGCCTTCTGGCCATCAGGCGCGCATCGTCCTGGCCGCCGGGCGCAGACAGTCCCACCAGGGTGGACCGAAGCCTGGCCATCGCTTCCTGGGTGCGGTTGAGATCGATGCCGGCCTCCTCCAGCAACACACCCAGCGCCGGCTGGTCATCGAGGGCGAGCACCACATTACCATCGACCTGGGTCACCACATGCTGCGCGCCAATGGGCCGCGCGCCCTGGGTCACCCGGGACACCAGTTGCACCCCGGAGGCAAAGGCCACACCGCTCATGCCGCCGGCGAACACACCGTCCAAGGGCTTGAGGGAACTGGCGGTGTCTCGATCACTTTGGGCAAATTGCACCGACGCGCCACGGCTGCTGGACAGCCCGCCAAACAGGTAGCCCGTGGCGGTGCGCGACGCCATTTCAGCGATCAGTTCCGGCAGGTCCGCCGTCTGACCGTCGGCATGGATCAGGGCCGTGTGCGCCTGAAACCCGGTGTCAGGCAGCCCACGGGCGGGCAAGGGGGCGACGCCGCTGAAGACCCGGTATTGCTGCGGCGAAAGATCGCAGGCCATCACCGCCATGGCCGGCTCGTCGAAATACTCCACCCCGGTGGCGCAGATGCCGACCCCCACGGTGCCCGCCCAGTCCCGGATCTCGGGCAGCTCGTCGGACAGGTAACCCAGGATGTCCCGGGCGTGCGCGGCGTAGTGGTCGGTGATGTAGAGCAGACCCAGCGGCGGCGTGGCAGCGTGTCCGGGCAGGCTCATCTGGGCCCGCAACTGGGCCACTACCAGTGCCGCGGCCATGCGCCATTGCGGGTGGGTGGCGTGGGCAAGGGGAAAACGCTTCATGTCCGACTCACTTCGTGGATCGCCGTCGCGCCGTCACGGGGGCGACCGCCTTGCGGGCAGCGGCCGGAGCCTTCTTGCCAGCCCCCTGGCCCGTGACTGCGCGCGCGGCAGCCTTGCCCACACCGGCGGCCACGCCCATGTTGCGTCCGACCGTGTCGGCGGCCTTGCCGGCCATGTTGGTGGCGGTCTTGACCGCCTGACCGGTGAGCTCGCTGGCCATGTGCTGGGTGGCGTCGAGCACGCCCTGCTTGGCCACGTCCTTCATCGCGTTGGTGGCGATCTGCTGGAACTGCTGGGACACCGCGCCCCACCACTGCATGGGGTCCACGACCCCGGCAGGGGCACCGGCAGCCCCGGCGCTGGACTTGCTCCTGGACGCCGCGGTCTTGCGGGCGGGTGCCTTCTTGCGGGCTGGCTTGGCTGGCTCAGCGGCTGCGGCCGACTGGCCATACGTGCGTTCAGGCACCTCCAGACCGGCAAACTTGGGCTTGCCTTCGGGCGTGAGGGTGGCCCCCAGTCCGGCCGCCGTGTCGGCCGCCTTGATCTTGAGCGCGTTGGCCACATCGCCCAGACTGAAGTTCATGGTCTTGAGCGTGGCCAGTGTCATCTTCTGGACCTCCAGCGCCTGGATGGTCGCGCCCAGTGCCTTGGCGTTCTGGTCCAGCCAGAAATGCACCGCCTTGAGTTCCTCGATGCGCTTTTCCAGTTCTTCGACATTGAAGGTGGGCGCCACCCAGTTCGACAGGTTGGGGATCTGCGGCAGGTTCTGGCTGATGCCCTGGGCCACACCGCTGGCGGCCTGCCCCGCCAGGTTCTGCAGGAAATCGAAACCGGGTACGAACTTGCCAAATCCGCTGGACTGGGTCATGGGGCTTCTCCTCGGTGGTCTGGTGTGGGCGTCGTTCAGCCGTCGATGCCGTAGCGCGGCGCCCTGCGCTCCCGCAAGGATGCCACACCTTCGCGCACATCGGGGCCGGCAAATCCCATGAATTCCAGGGCCAGCGAGGTATCGAATGCCGGGCCGGCCTGGCGCAGCCAGTTGTTGAGCGAGTACTTGGTCCAGCGGATCGCTGTCTGGCTGCCACTGGCCAGACGGTCGGCCACTTCATAGGCCTTGTCCAGCAGGGCGTCGTCCTCGACCGCCAGCGAGACCAGACCAATGCGCTCAGCCTCCTCACCGCTGATGGGGTCGCACAGCATCAGGTAGTACTTGGCCTTGGCCATGCCGCACAGCAGCGGCCAGACGATGGCGGCGTGATCGCCCGCCGCCACACCCAGGCGTGTGTGACCGTCCACGATCTTGGCGCTCCTGGCGGCAATCGAGATGTCGGCCAGCAGGCCAGCCACCAGACCCGCGCCCACCGCGGGACCGTGCATGGCGCTGACGATGGGCTTGTCGCAGTTGATCACGTTGTAGACGAGATCGCGGGCTTCCTTCCAGACGCGGGTGCGCACCTCGAAGTCGGTGGCCATGTCCTGCACCAGGGCCAGGTCTCCGCCCCCGGAGAAGCCCATGCCGCTGCCGCGAAGCACCGCACACCGCACGCTGTCGTCACGGCCCACGTCGCGCCAGATCTCCGACAGCTCCCAGTGGCCCTCATGGCCAGCCGTGGGCAGCTTGCCGTTGCCGCCGGGACCATCGGCCTTCATGCGGATGTCGAGCACCGACGGGACGCCATCGACGGTGGGGCCTCGGCGGGTGATCTCCAGGGTCTGGTATCGGCTGTAGTCAACGGTATTCATGCACGGTCTCCGGTGTATTTCGGGAAAAAGCGATGTCCGGATTCTCGGTGGAATTCTGGTCCGATCCTGCGGCGATTCCTCGGGGGATTCCCTGCCGACATGGGCTTGCTTGACATGTGTCAACACACCCGGGCGCGGCCAGGTTCAAGATACACATGAAGACAGAAACCAACCAGAACCCACAGGAGCAACCATGAGCCAGGACATTTCCGATACCTTCAAGCTGCAGCTGACCCAGATGCGCACCGATCTGCTGGCGCAGTTGCGGGCCCAGCGCGGCGGTCGCGTCGGTCGCGCCGAATCGGCGGCCGAAGCGCGCGAGAACGCCAGCGACGACTGGGCCGCGGCCGATGCCGAGCGGGACCTGACCTTCGCGCTGGAAGAGCGCGAGTCGGCCGAGCTGGTGGCCATTGATGAGGCGCTCAAGCGCATTGCCGATGGCAGCTTCGGTCAATGCACCGACTGTGGCATCGACATCGGAACCGCCCGGCTGCACGCCAACCCGACCGCCATGCGCTGCGTGGCCTGCCAGGAAAAAGCCGAAAAGGCCCACGGTGGCGTCAGCACACCCAGCATGTAGTTTTTCGAATCAACCCGTTTTTTGACCGAAGGAGAACCCCGAATGACCACATTCCACGCCGTCGTCTGGCTGGACCACACCCAGGCCCATGTGCTGATGTTCGACAAGGAGCATGTCGAGTCGCAGCGCGTCAAGGCCCGCCACCAGCACACCCCCAAGCACGGGCACGTCGGCGCCGACAAGGATTTCTTTGCGCAGATCGTGCAATCGCTGCAAGGCGTCGCCGAGATTCTGGTGACCGGGCCGGCCAACGCCAAGATCGAGTTCCGGGACTATTGCAAGCACCACGCCCACGCCGTCGACAAGGCCATCGTGGACGTGGTCAGCGCCGACCACCCGACCGATGCACAGTTGGTGGCCATGGCCCGACAGTATTTCCTCAAGTACGACCAGACAGCCGCCGACCCGACCCAGCGTTGAGTCGCCACGCTTCCCGTCGTTTCACAGCCCGCCCCCCGGCGGGCTTTTTTGTGTCTGTGCAAGACAGGGCCGGCACCGCTTTGATATGCTGGCCCGATGAGCACATCGACCACCGACATGGCCACCCTGCCCGCCCGCAGCCTGTTTCACCTGGCCTTCCACGTGACCGACCTGGACGAAGCCCGCCGCTTCTATGGCGGCGTGCTGGGCTGCACCGAGGGCCGCAGCACCGACACCTGGGTGGATTTCGATTTTTTCAGCCACCAGATCTCGCTGCACCTGGGCGAGCCCTTCAAGACCACTCGCACCGGCAAGGTGGGTGACCACATGGTGCCCATGCCGCACTTCGGTCTGGTGCTGCTGCTGCCTCAGTGGCAGGCGCTGGCTCAGCGGCTGGAAGCCGCCGGGATCGAGTTCGTCCTCAAACCCCAGGTGCGCTTCCAGGGGCAGCCCGGCGAACAGTGGACCATGTTCTTCTGCGACCCCTTTGGCAACCCGATCGAGGTCAAGGGCTTCCCGACCATCGAAGGGATTTTCGCCACCTGATCGGCAGGACTCAAAGCAGCGCGTCGACCTTCTGTCCGCTGCCGCGCCACTCGGGGAAGCCGCCGCGGAACCAGTACACGCGCTTGAAACCCGCCTTGATGGCCGCGTGGCTGGCCTTGTAGCTCTTCCAGCACTCGGCGCCGTTGCAGGCGAACACCAGTTCGGCGTTGCGGTCGCTGCCCAGCTGGGTCACATCGAACTGGTCCATCGAGGCGTCGTAGTCCGCATCCTTGGGGCTCTTCTCGACGTACGGCACGAGCTTGGCACCGGGCACATGCCCAGCCTTGAACTCGGGCTCGGTCCGGGTATCGATGTAACGGGCACCCCGGGCGAGCAACTGCGCCACGGCGGCAGCGTCCACCACCTCCGCGCCCGGCAGGCTGCGCGGCGTGAAATAGCCCAGGGTGGACACATAGCGGAAGTCGTCGGCCTTCAGACTGACGACTGGCCCCTGGTCGGCCGATGACAGGGCATCGCCCAGGGCGGCGCGGAAGGCATCGACCGCGATGCGGCTGTCGTTGCGCAAGACCACGCTCATGCCCGGGGCGGACTGGGTCTCCATCACGGCCACCAGCTTTTCGCCGGCTGCGACCCACCGCTCGAAGACGGCCTTTTCCACCGCCACCACCTCGCAGCGCTTGACCTGCAGACAGGGCAGCAGTGCCTCCTGGTACCGGGTCTGGTACACCGAGGCGAAGTGACGCTTGAACGTGGTGTTGGCGGCATTGACTTCGCCACGCATCAGGTAGGTGACCACGCTGTCCTGCGATGGCATGCCCAGGCGCTTGCCCTGCGCCTTGGCCAGCGAATCCACGCCACTGCCCGCAGGTGCCACCAGCACGGCCCTGACCGGCCGGTCCAATCCCAGCACAGGGGTGTAGCCATAGCGCACCGCGCTGCCCACCACGTGTGAGGGTGCGATGAAGACGTCCTGAATGCGGGAGCGGGTGGCCTGCAGATCGAGCGTGGCATCGGTCGAGAGCTGCACCGCCGGGGCCGACACCCCGTTCTTGCGCAGCGCCTGCTCAACCGCCTGCTTCCACTGGCTGTAGACCGCAAATCGCGACGATTCGCCCTGATCGCCCGGGTTGATCAGCACCTTGGTCTGGGCCTGCGCGGCGGACATCGTGCCCGCGATCAACAGACCCATCACAGAAGCCACCGGCCCGAACCGGCGGTGGCGAATCGTCATGCGCATGGTTGTCCCCTGCCGGGCGGAAGCTGCCCTTGCCGCGCATTCTAGGAACGCATCGGTGAACGTGGGATTGTTCACGCTGGCGGTGTCGCCAGACGGCGGTCATGGGCCGACGAAACGACCCTGGGGCTCAATCAGTGGCCAGCGGTGCGATTTCCTGGTCGATGGCGCCGAAGACACTCTGGCCGTCACGGCCCTTCATCTCGATGCGGATCGTGTCCCCGTACTTCATGAACCCGGTGGAGGGTTTGCCGTCCAGAATGGTTTCGATGGCGCGCTTCTCGGCAATGCACGAGTAGCCTTTGGGCCACTCTTTGCGGCCGTTGACCTCCACCGCCTGGTTGCTGACGGTGCCGGAGCCGACAATGGAGCCAGCCCGCACGTTGCGGGTCTTGCAGATGTGGGCGATGAGCTGACCGAAGTGGAAGGTCATTTCCGGTCCGGCGTCGCACATGCCCACCTTGCGGCCGTTCCAGGTGCTCTGCAGCGTCAGGTGCACGCGCCCGCCCTGCCAGGCGTCACCCAGCTCATCGGGGGTCACGGCCACCGGACTGAACGCGGTGGCCGGCTTGCTCTGGAAGAAGCCGAAGCCCTTGGCCAGTTCGGCCGGGATCAGGTTGCGCAGACTCACGTCATTGGCCAGCATGAGCAGGCGCACCCCATCAAGGGCCTGCTCGGGCGTGCTGCCCATGGGGACGTCACCGGTGACCACGGCAATCTCGGCCTCGAAATCGATCCCGAAGTCCTCGCTGGCCACCACCACCGGATCGCAAGGCCCGATGAAGTCATCGCTGCCGCCCTGGTACATCAGCGGGTCGGTGTAGAAGCTCTGGGGCACCTCGCTCTGGCGCGCCGCGCGCACCAGTTCGACATGGTTGAGGTAGGCCGATCCGTCGGCCCACTGGTAGGCCCTGGGCAGCGGCGCCATGCACATCGCCGGATCGAACGCAAAGGCGTGCCGGGCCTTGCCATGGTTCAGGGTCACCGACAGGTCCTGCAACTGGGGCGCCAGGAAGTTCCAGTCGTCCAGCACCTGTTGCAGCGTCTGCGCGATGCCCGTCGCATAATGGGCGGTTGACAGGTCGCGCGAGACGACCACCAGCTGTCCGTCGCGCGATCCATCCTTGTACGTGGCGAGTTTCATGC
>JAJPEW010000097.1 GCA_021166755.1 Hydrogenophaga sp.
CCCGCGGGTCTCCTGTGCGCGGCAAGGTGGGGCAGCCTTCGGTGCCCATCGGGCTCAATCCCGATGGCGCGTTTTCCGTGGGCATCAAGATCGGCCGCCGCAGTGCTGACTGGATGCTGCTGGATTTCACCGGTCAGGTACGCCAGCGTCTGGTGATGGACTACCCCTTTCCCGACGCCGACACCCTGCTGCCGGCCATCGGCCGCAACCTCAATCGTCTGCTCGACGGACTGGGACCGAAAGCCGATCGGGTCGTGGGCGTGGGCGTGGCCGCGCCATTCCAGCTGGGTGGCTGGCACCGGATGCTGGGGCTGACGGAGCAGCAGTCCGATGCGTGGAACCAGATCGACCTGACCGCCCGGGTGCAGGCCATGACCGATCTGCCGGTCAGCTTCGCCAGGGACACCGTGGCGGCCTGCGTGGCGGAGCTCTTGCAGGGCCGGGGTAGAGAGATCGGCAGCTTCCTCTACCTGTTCATCGACACTTTCGTCGGTGGAGGCCTGGTGATCAACTCGCACCTGCATCGTGGACTCCATGGCAACGCTGGCGCGGTGGCCTCGCTCCCCCTGCAGGTGGCCAGTGGTACCCCAGGTGCCCCGCCGCCGCCCCAGCTGATCGGTCAGGCCTCCTTGTGGGATCTGGAACAGCGGTACCGTGAACACGATCTGGATCCGATGGCCGCCTACGATGAGCGGGTGCTGCTGACGCCCTGGCTGCCCTTCACCCGCGACTGGATGGACCGTGCGGCCATGGCCCTGGCGCACTGCGTGATCTCCGGTACAGCGTTTCTCGATGTCGAGGCGGTGGTCGTCGATGGTGTCATCACCGGCCCCTTGCTGGACGACCTTCTGGTCCGCACCCGCGAGGCGCTGCAGGCCTACAGTTGGGAGGGCTTGCAGGCACCGCCCCGCATCGAGCGGGGCAGCATCGGCTCGGATGCGCGTGCGCTGGGCGGTGCCCTGTTGCCGCTGCACAGCTGCTTCGCCCCCGACCACGACCTGTTTCTCAAGGTCTGAGTCAGCGGGTCAGTGCCCGGTGACAGCCTCACTCAGGCCATCGGCTTTCAGATGGAGCACGCGGTCGGCGCGGGCCGCGGCAGCCGCCGAATGGGTCACGAGCACGAGCGAGGTGCCGTGCTCGCGCACTTGCGACAGCAGCAGATCCATTACCTGGCTCGCGGTGGAGGGGTCCAGGTTGCCGGTCGGTTCATCGGCCAGCAGCAGGCGAGGGCGGTGGACCAGGGCCCGCGCAATGGCTACCCGCTGCAGTTGGCCGCCCGAGAGCTGCGCTGGCAGCCGGCTGCCCAACCCAGGCAGGCCGACCGCCGCAAGCATCGCGTCCACTCGGGCCCGGTCCTCAATTCCCAGGAGCATCAGCGGCAGCGCGACGTTCTGGGCCACATCCAGATGGGGCAGCACATGAAAGGCCTGGAACACGAAGCCCAGTGCCTGGCGCCGCCAGTGTGCCCGCGCCGATTCGTCCAGCGTGCCCAGGTCGATAGCGTCGTGGAGCACGCGACCTTCCTGCCAGTCGTCCAGCCCGGCCAGGCAGTTGAGCAGACTGGATTTGCCCACGCCCGATTCGCCGACGATGGCCACGAACTCGCCGTCGGCGACCGTCAGATTGACGTGGGCGAACACCGCCACCTCGCCATAGCGTTTGGTGAGGTCATCGACGCGCAGGCTCATGCGGTGCCTTCCATCAGCCGGCACACCCGATTCATGACACGGGGCAGGGCGTCGGCCGCGTCGCAGGGCACGATCACACGGTCGGGCATGGACCGCAGCCAGGTGATCTGTCGCTTGGCCAGTTGCCGGGTGGCAAAGATGCCTTGGTCGCGCAGACGCCCAAGATCCGCCGGGGACAGGTCGTTGGTGCCTGCCTGGTCCAGCGCTTCCCAGACCTGGCGATAGCCCACGCAGCGCATCGACGGCAGGTCGGGCGTCAGGTCTCCCCGGGCGCGCAGGCGGCGCACCTCGTCGATCAGCCCGTCGGCCAGCATGGCATCGAAACGCTGGGCAATGCGCTCGTGCAGCCACGTGCGCTGGTCGGGCTCCAGGCTGATCAGGGCACCTGCGGGCACCGGGTTGACATGGCCGCGATCACTGCGCTGGAAGGACGAAATCGGGCGACCTGATACCCGGTGGACTTCCAGCGCGCGCTGGATGCGCTGGGCGTCGTTGGGGGCCAGGCGCGCAGCCGTGACCGGATCGACGCGGGCCAGTTCGGCATGCATGGCCGGCCAACCGCGCTCGCGGGCTTGCTGGTCCAGCTCGGCGCGCACCGCGGCATCGGCGCGCGGCATGTCATCAAGCCCTTCCATCAGGGCCTTGAAATACAGCATGGTCCCGCCCACCAGCAAGGGCATGCGTCCGCGTGCGCGAATCTCGTCCATCAGTCGAACGGCATCGGCCACGAACTCCGCCGCGCTGTACGCCTGCAAGGGGTCGCGGATGTCGATCAGGTGGTGGGGTACCGCCGCCAGCTCGGCGGCTGTTGGCTTGGCGGTGCCGATGTCCATGCCCCGGTAGACCAGGGCCGAGTCGACGCTGATGATTTCCACCGGCCATCTGGCAGCGATCGCCAGCGAGGCGGCACTCTTGCCGCTGGCAGTGGGCCCGGCCAGGGCGATGCAGGCGGGCGGGGCATGCGGCGCGGTCATGGCTCAGGTGGTGGGTGTGTCAAGGGGGGTGAGGCGTTGCGGCGGTGTGCGCACCTCGCCATAGCGCTGCACCAGGGTCCAGGCGGTCAGGCTGATGAGCACGCTCCAGAACCAGACGCCGTTGGTCAGCGGCAGCACCGTGCCCTGACCTTCGGCCACGCTGGCCAGACTCCTGCCGAGCCACCCACCCATCACAAAGGCGGCCACCATCATCAGGAAACCGCTCATGGCGGACGCTGCACCGGCCGCCTGCGGAAATGGCCCGACCGACCCGCTCTGTCCGCAGGGTTGGTGGACGCCGTGGCCCAGCATGAACAGGTAGAAGGGCAGCATGATGGCAGCCACATGCTGTACGCCGGCCAGGGCCAGCACGCCCATCACCGTGCCGGCGGTGAGGGTGCAGACGCCGGCCAGGGCGACCGTGCGGCGAACACCAAACACCGGCAACAGCCGCCGGCAGATGAAGGTGCCGACGATATAGGACAGCGACATGGTCAGCATGGCCAGTCCGTAGGCAGGCTTGGACAGACCCAGCACCTGGATGAAGACAAAGGACGATGCGGCCAGAAACGTGAACAGACCCCCATACGAGGTGGTGGCCAGCAGGGTGAACGCCCAGAAGGTTGGGTGACGCAGGATCTGCCCCCAGGTGCGCAGCAGTGTCACCGGCTCCAGTGCTTTCGGATTCTTCTGTGTCAGGGTTTCCTCGAAGCGCCAGGCCAGCATCGCCAGCGTGCCGGCCCCGAACACCGCCACGGCGGCCAGGGCCGTGCGCCAGCCCAGGTACTCGGCCAGCAGTCCGCCCAGGGGCGCGCTGGCACAGGCGATCACGCCCAGCCCGGTCAGGCCCTTGGACATGATGCGTGCGCCTTCGCTGGGGGCGTACAGGTCGCGGACGATGGCCCGGGCTCCCATCACGCCGGCGCCCATGGCCACGCCCTGCAAGGTGCGCCACAGGATCAGCTGCGTCATGGATACCGAAAACACGCTGCCGGCCGAGGCAGCCGCATACAGCGCCAGTCCCCACAGCAGCACCGGGCGCCGGCCATAACGGTCCGACAGCGGGCCCCACACGAGTTGTGAAAGGCCGAAAGCCAGCAGCAGCGCGGTCAGGGTCAGCTGGGCTTGCGGCATGGTCGCCCCAAAGCCCTGCGTCATGGCGGGCAGGGCGGGCAGGTACAGGTCGGTGGTGACGGGTTGCAGGCCCAGCAGCAGCGACAGCGCCAGGACCACCATGGCAGGGCTCATGCCCGTGCGCTGGGCGCCGGATTCGGGGAGACGGACAGACATCCGCCTGAGGGTATCAGAACCGGCTGGCCAGGTCCGGGGTACCCTGCGGAACCAGTCCGAACAGCTCGGCCAGGGCGGCGCGGTACTGCGGCTGCCCCACCGAATTTGTGTTGTGGTGCGTGCCGCCTTCGACCAGTTCAAAGCGCTTGGGGCCAGCGGCCGCCTCGAACAGACGGCGGCCGAGCGCCGGGACAATGGTCCGGTCTTCACTGCCATGGACCACCAGCAAGGGCGATCCGATGCGCGAGACGCGATCGACCGCCTCGAATCGCTGGGTGATCAGCGGCCCGACAGGCAACCATCCCCATTTGTAGGAGCTGACCACGTCCGGGATGGAGGTGAAGGTGCCTTCCACCAGGGTGCCGGATTCGTCGGCCACCGCTGCCGCCAGATCAATGGCAATGGCGCCGCCCAGCGAATGGCCGAAGATGTAGCGTGGGCGATCCGGGTACTGCCGGCCCAGCCATTCCCAGGCGGCCCGGGCATCCTCATAGGCCAGGGATTCGGAGGGCAGGGTGGCTGTGCTCTTGCCGAATCCGCGGTAGTCCACCGCCAGCACGGAAAAGCCCAGATCCTGCATGCGGCGCGCGCGAAAGGCCGAGCCCACCACATTGAAGCGTGCGCCGTGCAGGTAGAGCAGCACCGGTGCCCCTGGCTTGGTGTAGAAGTCGGGATGCTCAGCCCACAGTCCGTGCAGTCGCACAGCGTCACCGGTTTCGCTGGACTGGAAGTCGATCCAGACGTCTTTCATGCCGGCGGCGGCTTCCTCGCCACGCCACCAGCTGCGGTCGGACGGCTGGAAGATCCAGACGCGCTGGCGCTCGTCCAGCGTGGCGCAGCCAGCCAGAGCGGCCACCACCAAGGTCAGCAGAATGATCAGTCGCTTCATGGCAGGGGATGATGCGCGCGCGACCGGGAAAGTTCACCGCCCCGGGGCAAAATCCCCGCAGGAGGCCAGAGAACCCATGATCCAGGACAGTGTGTTCACCCGCATCATTCGCCGTGAAATACCGGCAGCCATCGTGTATGAAGACGATCAGGTCATCGCCTTCATGGACGCCGGTCAGGTCAACCCCGGTCATGTGCTGGTGGCCACACGCCGTCAGGTGGAAACCCTGGTGGAGCTGGAGGAAGCCGAAGTGGCCCACCTGTTTGCGGTGGCCCACCGGGTGGCCCGGGCGGTGCAGGCCGCCTTCACGCCGGAAGGCATGACGCTGCTGCAGACCAACCGCCCGGCGGGCTGGCAAACCGTGCCCCATGTGCATGTGCACGTGCTGCCCCGTCATGCCAACGACGGGGCCGATCTGGTCTGGCCCCGTCAGGATCCGTCGCTGGAGGTGCTGCGCGGGTACGCACAGCGCATCCGGCTCTGAATCAGATCACGCCCTGCGCCAGCATGGCGTCGGCCACCTTGACGAAGCCGGCGATGTTGGCGCCATCGATGTAGCTGACGCTGCCATCGGCGCGCTGGCCATGCTTGACGCAGGCGGCGTGGA
>JAJPEW010000124.1 GCA_021166755.1 Hydrogenophaga sp.
CGCGGTGATGAACCTGATTCCCTACAACAGCGTCGAGGGCGTCGACGGGTTCGACTACCGCCGCCCGAGCTGGGCGCGCGCGGCCGAGATGGCGCGCCGGCTGCACCTGCGCGGCGTGCTCGCCAAGCTGCGCCACTCTGCGGGGCAGGATGTGGAGGGCGGTTGCGGACAGTTGCGGGCGCGGGCGCTGGGTGGCGCAGGCGCCTGAAGCAATCAGGTCTTGGCTTGGGTTGATTCCAAGGGGAACCCTTGCCTGAGCTGACCCATTTAATTATTTATTAGGCACTTGCTGCAACGCCCACCACCCGGGCCCGCAACTGTCCGCAACCGCCCTCGACATCCTGCCCCGCGGAGTGGCGCAGCTTGGTGAGCACGCCGCGCAGGTGCAGCCGGCGCGCCATCTCGGCCGCGCGCTCCCAGCTCGGGCGGCGGAGGTCGTTGCCGTCGGCGCCCTCGACGCTGTTGTAGGGAATCAGGTTCATCACCGCATACTTGCCGGCCAGCAGTCGCGCAACCCCTTCCAGCTCGGCATCGGTGTCGTTGATCCCTTCGAGCAACGTCCACTGGTACTGGATCGGGTAGCCGGTGGCGCGGGCGTAGGTCTCGCCCGCCTCGACCAGTTCCTCTGGCGTCAGGCGGGGCGCGCGCGGCAGCAGCTGCTCGCGCAGATCGGCCCGGGTGGTGTGCAGCGACAGCGCCAGCGCCGGTTTGACCGGGCCGCGCGGCAAAGTCTCGAACACGCGCGGGTCGCCCACGGTGGAGAACACCAGGTTATTGTGTCCGATGTTGCCGGCCGTGCCCAGCAGCTCGATGGCCTCCATGACGTTGTCCAGGTTGTGGGCCGGCTCGCCCATGCCCATGAACACCACCTTCTTGACCGGCCGCTTCGTGCGGGCCAGCGCCACCTGCGCCACGATCTCGGCACTGCCGACCTGGCGGATCAGACCGGTGGTGCCGGTCATGCAGAAGGTGCAGCCCACCGCGCAGCCCACCTGGGTGGACACACACAGGCCATCGCGCGGCAGCAGCACGCTCTCGACCAGCTGCCCGTCGCCCAAACGCACCAGCAGGCGCGCCGAACCATCCTCGCCGGGATGCTCGGACTCCAGCCGGGCCAATGCCGCCAGTTCGTCGGTGATGGCGGGCAGCTCGGCCACCAGGGGCGCGGGCAGGAAATGCTCGACCTGGCGCTTGCCCGCGGTCTGCGGCAGGGCCTGGCTCCAGAGACGCAGCACGCGCTGCTCATGGCGGGGATTGGCGCCCAGCGCACGCAGGCGCTGGCGCAGGGTTTCGATGCGCATGTCGGGATTGTCCCGCAAGGGTCGACTTCCTTCCAGCGAAGTTTTGCGATATTCTTACCAAATCGTCATCGATCAGAACTGAGCCAGAACGTGCCTGCCACCGCCACCCTCTCCAGCAAGTTCCAGGTCTCCATTCCCAAGTCCGTCCGCGAGGAACTGCATTGGGAAGCCGGACAGGAATTCGTGTTCATCCCAAAGGACAAAGGCGTTCTGATGATGCCGGTGCCCGAGCTGGAAGAACTGGCCGGCATTGCCAAAGGCGCGCGCAGGGAAAACTACCGCGACCGCAAGGACCGCTTCTGATGGTCGCGCCCTTGCGCGTGGTCGATACCTCGGCCTGGATCGAGTGGCTGGTGGGTTCAGCGGTCGGCAGAAGGCTCGCCAAGGAGATTCCCGAGAAGTCCCTCTGCATCGTGCCCACCATCGTTCAGCTGGAGCTGTCCAAGTGGCTGTGGCGCGAACTGGGCGAAGCGCAAGCCGATCAGGTGATCGCCTACACACTGAAATGCCGGGTGGAACCGCTGGAGACGGCAACGTCCCTGCTCGCAGCCGACTTGCACCGCCAGCACAAGCTCGCCACCGCAGACGCCATCGTCTACGCCACAGCAGTGAAACACGGCGCCGAGCTGCTGACCTGCGATGCGCACTTCAAAGACTTGCCAGGCGTGGTGCTGTTGCCCAAGAGCGCAGCCGGCTGACACCAACACGATGCACGTGCCTTCAAGCCAGGGACCCCGTGGAACGGGCTTCGCCCGGCCACAGGGGTCGTCCCCCAGCGCAGCAGGGGGGAAGCCGCGTCAGCGGCGCAGGGGGGTCAGTACTGCTTGTACGGCAGAAACTTGCCCGACATCACGATGTTCACCCGGTCGCCGTTCGGGTCGGGCTGGCGCTGCAGATCCATCTTGAAGTCGATCGCGCTCATGATGCCGTCACCAAATTCCTCGTGGATCAGTTCCTTGAAAGTGGTGCCATACACACTGACCAGCTCGTAGAAGCGGTAGATCAGCGGGTCGGTCGGCACGCTGGTGGGCAGCGAGCCCTTGTAGGGCACGACCATCAGCCACTTCTGCTCCTCGGCGCTCAGGCCGAAGATCTTGCCCAGCACCTTGGCCTGGGCGGGCGTGGCCGTCATCTGGCCCAGGCACAGGGCCGTGGTCCATTCCTTGGACTGACCCACCTTCTTGGCCACATCGGCCCAGCTCAGGCCCTTGCTGACTTTGGTGGAAATGATCTTCTCGGTGACGGCGAGTCGGGTCATGGTGTTGCCTCTTGGAAATGGTGATGAAACAAACGGAACGAAGAAGAAGGGTCAGTGGGCCTTCGCCCGGGAGACCAGGAAATCCACGATGTGGTTGCGCAGCTCGTAGTAGCCGTCCAGGTGGTGCAACTGGGCGCGCGTGCGCTCCCGCGGCAGCGGGTTGCTGACCATCTCGACCAGGCCGCCCGGCCGGTAGCCGCTGTCGGTGTCGCTGCCATTGCTCATGAGCAGGATGCGGTCCGCCAGCAGGATGGCCTCGTCGACATCGTGCGTGATCATGAAGACGGTCTGCTGGGTCTGGCGCACGATGCCCATCAGCTCGTCCTGGATCGTGCCGCGCGTGAGCGCATCCAGCGCACCGAAAGGCTCATCGAGCAGCAGCATCTTGGGCTGGATCGAGAAGGCGCGGGCAATGCCCACGCGCTGCTTCATGCCGCCAGACAGCTCGCTGGGCTTCTTGTCGATCGCGTGGGACAGGCCCACCATGGCCACGTACTTTTCGACCTGGGCCTTGACCTCTTCCTTGCCCCAGTCGGGCCAGCGCGACTTGACGGCAAACGCGATGTTCTGGCGCACCGTCAGCCAGGGCATCAGGGCATGCCCCTGGAACACCACGCCGCGCTCCAGGCTGGGGCCGGCCACTTCGCGGCCGTCCATGAACACGTTGCCGCTGCTGGCCGTGTCCAGACCGGCCAATACGTTCAGGATGGTGGTCTTGCCGCAACCGCTGTGACCGATGATGCAGACGAACTCGCCACGCGACATCTCGAAAGACACGTCGGCAAACACCGGCCGCGCCGCCTGGTAGGCCTTGGCCAGCCGCTCGACCTTCAGGAATCCGGAGGACATTGGTGACACCTTCTGGTTGGGAGGCGTGGCCGCCGGGGCCACGCGGGACGCGCTCTCGCGCAGGGACTCGTCACTCCACATAGGTCACCACCTTCTGCAGCTGGGCAAACACCAGGTCGAGCAGCATGCCCACCACGCCGATCACGCCGATGGCAAAGATCACGTTGGTGATGGAGAGGTTGTTCCACTCGTTCCACACGAAGTAGCCGATGCCCGTGCCGCCCACCAGCATCTCGGCCGCCACGATCACGAGCCAGGCGATGCCCATGCTGATACGCATGCCGGTCAGGATGGTCGGGGCCGCCGCCGGCAGGATCACCTGGAAGGCCTTGCGCAGCGGATTGACCTCCAGCGTGGCGGCCACATTGAGCCAGTCACGCTTGACCGAGGCCACGCCGAAGGCGGTGTTGATCAGCATCGGCCAGATCGAGCAGATGAAGATCACGAAGATGCCGCTGACGTCCGAGTCCTTGAGGGTGTAAAGCGCCAGCGGCATCCAGGCCAGCGGACTGATGGGCTTGAGCAGCTGCACGAAGGGATTGAAGGCCTTCTGCATCAGCGGCGACATTCCGATCACGAAGCCCAGCGGGATCGCCACCAGCATGGCCAGGAGGAAACCAAGCCCCACCCGGGCCAGTGAGTGCGCCAGCTGGATGCCGATGCCCTTGTCGTTCGGGCCCTTGTCATAAAACGGGTCCGACAGATGGCCCCAGCTGGTGCGGGCCACCTCCAGCGGCCCCGGAAAGCCACCGCTCTTGGTGGCCCCGGGGTCCTTGCCCATCATCTTGAGGTACTCGATCTCCTCGGCGCTGAGCGAGGCCGTGGCCGCCGCCGTGCCGCCGGTCGACGTGGCGACCTGCCAGATACCGATCACGCACACCACCAGCAGCAGCGAGACGATCGCCGCGCGCAGGTTCAGATTGCCCATGGTCTTCATGGCATCACCCCGCCTTGCTGATGGCAAAGCTCTTGGCATAGGCCGCGGCCTTGGCCGGATCGAACTCCTTGCCCATGATGGTGTGCTTCACATACGCAGGGCCGGCCTTGAAGTCATGGCCCAGGTCCTTCATGTGCTTGCGGGCATCGGTGATCAGGAACACCTTCTCGGCGATCTGCTGGTAGTTCACGTCGCCCTTGATGTAGCCCCAGCGCTGCATCTGGGTCAGCATCCACACCGCCATGCTCTGCCAGGGCATGGGGTCGAAGTCCGCGCGGTCGGGTACGTTCTTGATGCTGCCCAGGCCGTCGGCGTAACGGCCGGTCAGCACCTGCTGCAGCACCACCTCGGGCTGATTGAGGTACTGCGCCGGGGCAATCACCTTGGCGATCAGTTCGCGGTTCTTGGGCTGGCGCGCCATGGCCGCAGCGGTCAGGACCGATCGGTACAGCGCCGCGAAGGTGTTCGGGTTCTTTTGGATGAACTCTGTGGTGGTGCCGAATGCGCAGCAGGGGTGACCATTCCACAGATCCTTGGTCAGGGTATGGATGTAACCCACCTCTTCATAGACCGCGCGCTGGTTGAACGGGTCCGGGCCCAGGAAGCCGTCGATGTTGCCGGCGCGCAGGTTGGCCACCATCTCGGGCGGTGCGATCACGCGCAGCTGGACATCGGTATCGGGGTTCAGGCCGTGCTCGGCCAGGAAGTAGCGCAACAGGAAGTTGTGCATCGAATAGTCGAACGGGATGCCGAACTTGAAACCCTTCCAGTTCTTCGGATCGCGGTTGTCCTTGTGACGGACCGACATCGTGATCGCCTGTCCGTTGATGTTCTGGATCGTCGCCACATTGGTGGGCACCGCCGTGGACCCCAGCCCCAGGCTCATGGCCAGCGGCATCGGCGAGAGGAAATGCGAAGCGTCGTATTCCTTGTTGATCACCTTGTCGCGCACCAGCGCCCAGCCCGCCGTCTTGGTCACCTCGACGTTCAGGCCCTCTTTCTTGTAAAAGCCCAGCGGGTGCGCCATGATCAGCGGCGTGGCACAGGTGATCGGGATGAAGCCGATCTTCAGGTCGGTCTTCTCCAGCGTGCGCTTTTCCTGGGCCATCGCCTGCAGGCTGGCCACAGGCAACACGCTGGCGATCGCGGCCATGGCCGTGTTCTTGCCCACCGCCCGCAGGAAGCGACGGCGCTGCTCGTCATGAGGGAAGATGGCCTTGACCAGCGTTGCCTCGATGAACTCGTTGCTGTAGGCCTCGAACTCGGCACTCTCGCTGCGCTGGCGCAGCACACGCGCTGCCTCGTCGGCCGCCACCTCGGCATGATGATCGGCCACGGTATGGTCGCGGCCGCAACTGCACTTCATCATCAGGGGACGGTCGGCGTTGTAGGGATCGAAGAACTCGGACATGGCACACCTCGTTGGTTGATGACGAGGTGTTCATTGCAAGCAACGGGCCAGGTATGGGCCAGCTGTGGGCCAGTTCAGACATCGACCGGCAAATCACCGACGGAATGACCACACCGTGTAGGGCTGGCCCTACAAAGCGGCGGGTCTGGCGTGCCGCTCAGCGTAGATCGCCAGCTCCACATCGTTCTTGGTGCCGGTTTTCTCCAGGATGCGGGCGCGGTAGGTGCTCACGGTGTTGGGCGCCAGTCCCAGCTGTGCACCAATTTCGGTCACGGTCAGGCCCTGCGTGAGCAGCCGGTAGACCTGATGCTCACGGTGCGACAAGGCCTCCGGCCCGGCGCGCGTGTCGCTGCGGCCCACCGCCGACGCCAGCGCTTCGGCGGTGGCGGGTGTCACGTACATCCCCCCGGACGCGACCTTGCGCACCGCGGCCAGCATGTCGTCCGGATCGGCACTCTTGTGCAGATAGCCCGCCGCCCCCATGCGGATGCACCGCACCGCGTACTGGCGCTCGGGATAGGTGCTGAGCATGAGCACCGGCAGGGCCGGATGGGCCTTGCGCAGGCGCTGAAGCACGTCGATGCCGTCCCGCCCGGGCATGGCCACATCCAGCAACACCATCTCCAGCCCGTGGCGACCGCCCAGGGCCTCCACCTGGGCCAGCACCTGCTCGCCGTCCGGCGCCTCGGCCACCACCTGCACCTCGGGCGCATCGGCCAGCACCTGCTTGAGACCTTCGCGCACGATGCGGTGGTCGTCCCCGATGAGCACTCGGATGGCCGTCATGCGACGCTTCCTTCGGGCGATGGCACCGGCAACTGCACGCGCAGACGCATGCGGGTGCCTTCGCCCGGTGTGCTGGCGATGTCCAGCATGCCGCCGAAGTGGCGCGCCCGCTCCCGCATGCCCATGATGCCGTAGGCATCGGCCGCCTCGAAGGCCTGCGGCGGTGCGCCCACGCCATCGTCCTCCACGGTCATCTGCAGCTCGTCGCCCTGGCGGCCGATGTCGATGCGCAGATGTGCTGCACGGGCATGGCGTCCCACGTTGCTGAGCATCTCCTGGAAGATGCGGAACACCGCCATCGCCATCGGCTCGGGCAGCGCCAGCCCCTCATCGACCGTCATGCACCAATCCAGTGCCAGCTCGGCAGACGCGGCGAATTCCTGGGCCTGCCACTCCAGGGCCGCCCACAGGCCCTGGTGGTCCAGGATGCTCGGACGCAAGTCGGTGATGATCCTGCCCACGTTGTCCACCGCCGTTTCGATCAGGCGACTCATGTTCTGGCACTTGCAGCGCATGCGGCTGCGCATGTCGTCGGCCTCCTGCGGGGTGCGGGCGGCCTGCTCGGACAAGCGCTTGTCCAGCCAGTTGACGTCCATCTTCATGGCCACCAGCAGGCTGGCCAGTTCGTCGTGCACCTCGCGGGCGATGCGGGTGCGCTCCTCCTCGCGCACCATCTCGGCGCGGGCGGCCAGCTCGCGCAGCTGGTGCAGCGCGGTTTCCAGCTCGGCAGTGCGCTCCCTCACCCGCTGCTCGAGTTCGTCCTTGGCCCGGTGCAGGGCGTCGGCAGCCCGGCGGCGCTCGGTGATGTCGACAAAGGTCACCACCGCCCCCCGCACCTGCCCGCCATCGATGATCGGATGGCTGGAGTACTCGACCGCCATGGCCGTGCCGTCCCGCCGCCAGAACACCTCGCTGTCGATGCGACAAGGCACACCACGGCGAAAGGCGTTGAAGATCGGGCACTCGGCCTCCGGATACGGGCTGCCATCGGCGCGCGCATGGTGGGTCAAATCGTGCATGTTGCAGCCGATCAA
>JAJPEW010000158.1 GCA_021166755.1 Hydrogenophaga sp.
CACGTGCTGCCCAACGTGCTGGGGCCGGTGCTGGTGCTGGCCACCATCCAGGTGGCGACCGCCATCATCACCGAGGCCACCTTGTCCTTCCTGGGTGTGGGTGCACCTCCGACATCGCCGTCGCTGGGGACGCTGATCCGCATCGGTAACGACTACCTGTTCTCGGGCGAGTGGTGGATCACCATCTTCCCGGGCGTGATGCTGGTGCTGATCGCCCTGAGCGTGAACCTGCTGGGCGACTGGCTGCGTGATGCCCTGAACCCCCGACTGCGCTGAGAATCCCATGAGCCTGCTGCAAGTAAAAAACCTGGTCGTGGAGTTCCCGACCCGGCGCGGTACCCTCCGCGCCCTCGATGACATTTCGTTCGACATCGCGCCCGGAGAGATCCTGGGCGTGGTCGGTGAGTCCGGTGCCGGCAAGTCACTGACCGGTGCATCCATCATCGGCCTGCTGGAGCCTCCGGGTCGTGTGGCTTCGGGTCAGATCCTGCTGGAGGGGCAGCGCATCGACAACCTGCCGCACGAGCAGATGCGCAAGGTGCGTGGCCGCAAGATCGGTGCGATCTTCCAGGACCCGCTGACCTCGCTGAACCCGCTGTACTCCGTGGGGCGGCAACTGATCGAGACCATCACCACCCACCTGCCGGTCAGCCAGGTGGAGGCGCGCGAGCGCGCCATTCAGCTGTTGCGCGATACCGGCATTCCGGCGGCCGAGCAGCGCATTGACCACTATCCCCACCAGTTCTCGGGTGGCATGCGTCAGCGCGTCGTGATCGCCCTGGCGCTGGCCGCCGAGCCCCAGCTGATCGTGGCCGACGAGCCCACCACCGCCCTGGACGTGTCCATCCAGGCGCAAATCATCACCCTGCTCAAGACGATTTGCAAGGAACGTGGCGCGGCGGTGATGCTGATCACGCACGACATGGGTGTGATCGCCGAAACCTGCGACCGCGTGGCGGTCATGTACGCGGGCCGGGTGGCCGAGATCGGGCCGGTGCACGACGTCATCAACCACCCCGCCCACCCCTACACCAAGGGTCTCATGGCCTGCATTCCCGACATGACTGCCGACCGTGAGCGCCTGCACCAGATCGACGGTGCCATGCCCCGACTCAATGCCATTCCCAAAGGCTGTGCCTACAACCCGCGCTGTGACCGCGGCTTTGACCGTTGCCACGAGCAACGCCCTGATCTGATGCCCGCGGGCGCCACGCAGGCCGCCTGCTGGTTGCACGACGCCTCCAGCATGCTGACCACTGGGGAGGCCGCATGAGCCAGTCTCCTTTGGTGAAGGCCACCGACCTGGCCAAGACCTTCGATGTGTCCGCACCCTGGCTCAACCGGGTGCTGGAGGGCAAGCCGCGCCAGCTTCTGCGCGCTGTCGATGGTGTCAGCTTCGAGATTCCCAAGGGGCAGACACTGGCCCTCGTGGGCGAGTCCGGCTGCGGCAAGAGCACGGTGGCTCGCCTCCTGGTGGGTCTGTATGAGCCCACGCGTGGCGGCTTCGAGTTTGATGGCATGGATGCCCATGCGGCCTTCAAGACCCCGCAGGGCAGGCAGTTGCGCAAGCGGATCCAGATGATCTTCCAGGACCCGTATGCCAGCCTGAATCCGCGCTGGCGCGTGGAGGACATCATCGGCGAGCCGCTGCGCGAGCATGGCATCCTGAGCGATGAGGGTGACCTTCGCACCCGGGTCGAAGAACTGCTGCACTCGGTGGGCCTGTCGCCGCTCGATCGCGTCAAGTACCCGCACCAGTTCTCGGGCGGTCAGCGTCAGCGCATCTCGATTGCGCGAGCCCTGGCCACGCATCCGGAGTTCCTGGTGTGCGACGAGCCCACGTCGGCACTGGACGTGTCGGTGCAGGCCCAGGTGCTCAACATCATGAAGGACCTGCAGCGCCAGCAGGGCCTGACCTATCTCTTCATCAGCCACAACCTGGCGGTGGTGCGCCATGTGAGCGATCAGGTGGGGGTGATGTACCTGGGGCGTCTGGTGGAGCTGGCGGACAAGCACACGTTGTTCGACACCCCTCGTCACCCCTACACCCGGATGCTGCTGGATGCCATCCCCAAGATGCACGACACCGGCAAGGCACGCACGCCGGTGCAGGGCGAGGTGCCCAATCCGCTGAACCCGCCATCCGGCTGTGCTTTCAACCCGCGTTGCCCGCACGCCAACGAGCGCTGCCGTCAGGAGCGACCCACCCTGCAGACGCTGGGTGGTATCCGCATCGCCTGCCACGCCGTCGAGGAAGGCCGGATCTGAGGCTCACGCGTACCGTTTGCTGCGCAGGTTGTTCTTCATCTCGCGCAGCATCGGTTGCAGGGCTGTGCCGCCAATGCGCAGCGCCAGGCAGGTGGCCATGATGTCGATGATCATCAGGTGCATCAGGCGCGAGGTCATCGGGCTGTAGCGGTCGTAGCCTTCCGGGTGGTCGGCCGCCAGGTGGATGTGGCCGGCGGTGGCCAGCGGAGATCCACTGGCGGTCACGGTGATCACGGTGGCGTCGTGCTTGCGGGCAATGTCCGCGGCATCCATCAGATCCCGTGTGCGACCCGAGTTGGAAATGATCACCACGCTGTCACCCGGACCGAGCAGGGAGGCGCTCATCACCTGCATGTGGCCGTCGCTGTAGGCGATGGCGTTGATGCCCAGGCGGAAGAACTTGTGCTGGGCGTCCTGCGCCACGATGCCCGAGTTGCCGGCGCCGAAGAACTCGATCCTGCCGCGGCGGCGGTAGGTTTCCATCAGCGCGTCAACCGCCTTCTCGATGGCGTGGGTGGAGGCATCGTTGCGGTACTTCAGGAAGGCGGCCACCGTGTTGTCGATCACCTTGACCAGCACGTCGCTGACCTTGTCGTCCACGTCCACGCTGCGGTGGATGAAGGGCACGCCTTCACTGACGGTGCCCACCAGCTTGAGCTTGAAGTCCGACAGGCCGTCATACCCCATGCTGCGGCAGAAGCGCACCACGGTCGGCTTGCTCACGTGCGCCCGGTCGGCCAGTTCCGAGACCGGCAGGCTGGCAAAGCTGCGCGGATCGGCCAGCACGAGTTTGCCGACGCGTTGCTCTGCGGGGGCCAGTGAGGGCAGGGAGGCTTTGATGCGGTCCAGCATGGTTACGGAATGGTTTCGGGTTGAGTTACCACAAAGCGTGAAACCTTATTACACCCGATAATGCTCGAATGAACCAGCTTGACGCCCTCAAACAGCTCACCACCGTGGTCGCCGACACCGGTGACTTCAACCAGATCGCCGCTTACTCGCCGCGCGATGCGACGACCAATCCGTCGCTGATCCTCAAGGCCGTGCAGAAGCCTGAGTACGCCCACCTGCTCAAGGAAACGGTGGAGATGTACGGTCAGTATGGCGTGGAAGAGGTGATGAACCGGCTGCTGGTGCGTTTCGGCATGGAGATTCTCAAGCAGGTGCCGGGACGCGTCTCGACCGAGGTGGATGCCCGCCTGAGCTTCGATACCGAAGCCACCGTGACGCGTGCCCGTCGGATCATCGACCTGTACCAGGGTGAGGGTGTGCACGTAGATCGCATCCTGATCAAGATTGCCTCGACCTGGGAGGGCATTCAGGCGGCCGCTCGGCTGGAGCGCGAGGGCATTCACACCAACCTGACCCTGCTGTTCTCGTTCTGCCAGGCGGTGGCCTGCGGGCAGGCCAAGGTGCAGCTGATTTCGCCCTTTGTGGGGCGCATCTACGACTGGTACAAGAAGCAGGCTGGCGCCAGCTGGGACGAGGCGGCGATGGCCGGTGCGAACGACCCGGGCGTGAAGTCGGTGCGCAGGATCTACCACTTCTACAAGAAGTACGGTATCGCCACCGAGGTGATGGGCGCGAGCTTCCGCAATGTCGGGCAGATCACGGCGCTGGCTGGCTGTGACCTGCTGACCATCAGCCCCGATCTGCTGGCCCAGTTGGCCGGCACCGAGGCGCCGTTGGCCAAGGCCCTGGATGCCGATGCCGCGAAAGCCATGGACATTCCCTTCGTCCAGTATGACGAGGCGGCATTCCGCTTTGCGCTGAACGAGGATGCGATGGCGACCGAGAAGCTGGCCGAAGGCATTCGGGCGTTTGTGGCGGACACGATCAAGCTCGAAGCCATGATGCGCTGAGCGGTTTTCTTTGGCCCGAGACGCGAGGGTGTCCGGGCAGGCCAGGCGGCTCATCAGTCGCTGCGCGCCAGCAAATCACCGCCTGGCCCACCCGAACGCCCTCGCTACTGGCGATCGTTGCGTCAAAAGGCAAAAAACCCCGCGAATTGCTTCGCGGGGTTTTTTGTTTGGGGCGCTGTCAGAACACCGAGAGGCCTTCCGACGCCGCATGAGGCGCCAGGCCAAGGCGCAAGGGCGAAGGCAGTGGCAGCGCCACGGCAAGCCCTTGCAACGCCGGCATGGCGTCTCAGGCAAGGAGAGCTTACATGCCCATGCCGCCCATGTCGCCCATTCCACCCATACCACCAGGCATGCCGGCCGGAGCGTCTTCCTTCGGTGCCTCGGCGACCATGCACTCGGTCGTCAGCATCAGGGAAGCCACGGAAGCGGCGTTCTGCAGGGCGGTGCGGGTCACCTTGGTCGGGTCCAGGATACCCATTTCGATCATGTCGCCGTAGGTGTCGTTGGCGGCGTTGAAGCCGAAGTTGCCCTTGCCTTCCAGCACCTTGTTGATCACGACCGAGGGCTCGCCACCGGCGTTGGCCACGATCTCGCGCAGCGGGGCTTCGATGGCCTTCAGGACCAGCTTGATGCCGGCGTCCTGGTCGGCGTTGTCACCCTTGATGGCGCCAGCGGACTGCTTGGCGCGCAGCAGGGCCACGCCACCACCGGCGACGATGCCTTCTTCCACCGCAGCGCGGGTGGCGTGCAGGGCGTCTTCCACGCGGGCCTTCTTTTCCTTCATCTCGACTTCGGTGGCGGCACCGACCTTGATGACGGCCACACCGCCGGCCAGCTTGGCCACGCGCTCTTGCAGCTTCTCGCGGTCGTAGTCGCTGGTGGCTTCTTCGATCTGCACGCGGATTTGTTTGACGCGGGCTTCGATGTCAGCAGCAGCGCCAGCGCCGTCGATGATGGTGGTGTTTTCCTTGCCCACTTCGATGCGCTTGGCCTGGCCCAGGTCGGCCAGGGTCACCTTTTCCAGGGTCAGGCCGACTTCTTCGGCGATGACCTTGCCGCCCGTCAGGATGGCGATGTCTTCCAGCATGGCCTTGCGGCGATCGCCGAAGCCAGGGGCCTTGACAGCGACGACCTTCAGGATGCCGCGGATGGTGTTGACCACCAGGGTCGCCAGGGCTTCACCTTCGACGTCTTCGGCAATGATCAGCAGCGGACGGCCGGCCTTGGCCACGGCTTCCAGCGTGGGCAGCAGGTCACGGATGTTGCTGATCTTCTTGTCGAACAGCAGGACAAACGGGTTGTCCAGCAGGGCGGCCTGCTTCTCGGGGTTGTTGATGAAGTAGGGCGACAGGTAGCCGCGGTCGAACTGCATGCCCTCGACCACGTCGAGTTCGTTCTGCAGGGACTTGCCGTCTTCGACGGTGATCACGCCCTCCTTGCCGACCTTGTCCATCGCGTTGGCGATGATGTCACCGATGGAGGCGTCGCTGTTGGCGGAGATGGAGCCGACCTGGGCGATTTCCTTGCTGGTGGTGGTGGGCTTGGAGGCCTTCTTCAGCTCGGCGATCAGGGACTCGACGGCACGGTCGATGCCGCGCTTGAGGTCCATGGGGTTCATGCCGGCGGCCACGTACTTCATGCCTTCGCGCACGATGGCCTGGGCCAGCACGGTGGCGGTGGTGGTGCCGTCGCCGGCGTTGTCACTGGTCTTGGAAGCGACTTCCTTGACCATCTGGGCGCCCATGTTCTGGAGCTTGTCCTTGAGCTCGATTTCCTTGGCCACGGACACACCGTCCTTGGTCACGGTGGGGGCGCCGAAGGAGCGCTCGAGCACCACGTTGCGGCCCTTGGGGCCCAGGGTGGTCTTGACGGCGTTGGCCAGGATGTTGACACCCTCGACCATGCGGGCGCGGGCTTCGCCGCCGAAAATGACGTCTTTTGCTGCCATGTTTGATTTCTCCGGTTTCGGTAAATGGGATGAATGAGGGAAGGATTACTTCTCGACCACGGCGAAGAGGTCGTCTTCCTTCATGACCAGCAGCTCGTCGCCATCGACCTTGACGGTCTGGCCGCTGTACTTGCCGAACAGCACGCGGTCGCCCACCTTGACGGACAGGGCCTTGGTTTCGCCCTTGTCGTTGGTCTTGCCCGGGCCGACAGCCAGCACCTCACCCTGGTCGGGCTTCTCGGCGGCGTTGTCGGGGATCACGATGCCCGAAGCGGTCTTGGTTTCGTTTTCCAGGCGCTTGACGATCACGCGATCGGCGAGAGGACGAAGTTTCATTGCATCTCCAGATGAGGATGGTTGGTTGACATCAGACAACGCGGCCAGTCAGGAAGACTGACCACCGAACGATGTGGAGCAGGTTGTTAGCACTCAACTCCAGCGAGTGCTAATGATAAGGGTGGTGGTCGCTGTTTTCAAGGGTGGGCGGTTTTCCCTTGGTATGTCATGAATGGCGGACATGACTGCCAGTGTTGGCAAAGAACAGGCGGAGGCCGCATGGTCCATCGAGGCAAGTGGCTGTGGGCATTGGATTTTTTGAGGTGGTCCGGTCTGGCATGGATCTTGGTAAGTCAGGGAAAACCCTTGAGGTATCCGATGAATTCCCACGTTGCTTCCGCCACCGCCGACACCAACCACCCCGCAGAGCCGCAGGAGGTGGAGATCTCGCTGTACCAGTCGCACAAGAAGATCTATCCGAAAGCGGTGCAAGGCCTGTTCAGCCGCTGGCGCTGGATCCTCGTCTGGCTGACGCAGATCGTGTTCTACGGCCTGCCCTGGATCCACTGGAACGAGCGTCAGGCGGTGCTGTTCGACCTGCTCTCGCGCCGCTTCTACCTGGGCGGTCTGGTGCTGTACCCCCAGGACTTCATCTACCTGACCGGGCTGCTGGTGATTTCCGCCTTGTCGCTGTTCCTGTTCACCGCGGTGGCAGGCCGGTTGTGGTGCGGGTATGCCTGTCCACAGACGGTCTATACCGAAATCTTCCTGTGGATCGAAAAGCAGGTCGAGGGCGACCGTGCCGCACGGATGCGCCTGGACGGCGCACCCATGTCGGCCGCCAAGGCCGGGCGCAAGGCAGGCAAGCACGCGCTGTGGATCCTGTTCGCGCTGTGGACCGGATTCACCTTCGTGGGCTACTTCACGCCGATCCGCACCCTGGGTGCAGAGGTGGTGATGGGTACCCTGGGACCCTGGCAGACCTTCTGGATTCTGTTCTACGGCTTTGCAACCTACGGCAACGCCGGCTTCATGCGCGAGCAGGTGTGCAAGTACATGTGCCCCTACGCCCGCTTCCAGAGTGCGATGTTCGACAAGGACACGCTGATCGTGACCTACGACCAGGCGCGCGGTGAGCCACGCGGTTCGCGGGGCAAGAAGGTGGACCCGAAAGAGAAGGGACTGGGCTCGTGCGTGGACTGCACCCTGTGTGTGCAGGTCTGCCCGACGGGCATCGATATCCGCAAGGGCTTGCAGTACGAGTGCATCGGCTGTGGTGCCTGTGCCGATGTGTGCGATGAGGTGATGGACAAGTTCGGCTATGAGCGCGGCCTGGTCAAGTACTCCACCCAGAACGCGATGACGCAGGGCTGGGACCGGGCGCAGATCATCAGACGCGCCTTGCGGCCGCGGGTGCTGGTGTACTCGGCCATCCTCATGGCCATTGTGGTGGCCGTGGGTGTGAGCCTGTTCCTGCGCGTGCCCATGAAGGTGGACGTGATCCGCGACCGGGGCTCCATGGCACGCATGGTCGAGCACGGGCGCATCGAGAACGTCTACCGTCTGCAGATCATGAACGCGACCGAACAGCGTCAGGAAGTGGCCATTGCGGTCGAGGGCATGGAAGGCATCACCCTGGCGTCGGAATCAAAGGTGGAGGTGTTGCCGGCCGAGGTCCGCAGTGTCGCGGTGCGGGTCCAGGTGCCACCGGGCGCCGAGACCGGATCGCATCCGATCCGGTTCAGCGTGCAGGCGCAGCAGGATCCATCGATCAAGGTCGACGAGAAGACGACCTTCCTGGTCCCGCGCTGAGTCGGACGATCAGCTGCTCAGCCCAGGACAACCCAGTGGTTGTCCGGGTTCATGGCCTGAGGCCAGGGCAGCATGGCCACCGGTGCCTGCGTGCCCCAGCGGGCGATGCCTCGGGCCGCGCCGATGAGCACACCGGCGGGTGACGGCCAGGCGGCCAGCGCGCAGGGTTCGGTCAGGCGGGCCACGGTGAGCCAGTCGTCGGGGGCATCGGGGTGCCAGAGCAGACCTTCTCCGGTGCGTTGCCCGCTGACAATGTATCCGCCCCCCGGACCGGCGCTGATGTCGCCGGCATAACCTGCACCGCCTGGCGCACGTGTGGCCAGGCGCAGCCCGTGGCGCTCATCCCACAGGGCCAGCACAGGAGCGTCGCGCCGGCGGCCGGGGTCGTCGTGCTCGGCCTGCAGTGCGATCCCCAGCAGGGGTGTGCCGTCGGCATGGCGGTTCCACGCGAGGTGACGGATGCTCAGGCGCGGATCGTCCAGATGCCACTGCCCTGTCCGTTGTCCCGTTTGCAGGTCCAGGCGGACCAGCGACGGCGCCATCCGATCCAGATCGCGTTTCTTGCCGCTGGAATCTCGGGGAATGCCACCGTTGGCCACGAACAGCGAACGGCCGTCGGCGGACAGCAGCATCTGGTGGGGATCGAGACCAAACGAGGGCCAGGCGGCCACGCGCTCGAAGCTGTGCGCATCGCGCACCGAGATCCAGCCGGCACCATCCTGCACGTCGGTTTCGCTGGTGTAGACCCATTGCCCGTCGGGGCTGGCCAACACATGGCCGCCGAAGGTTCTCAAGGGGGATTCGCTGTCGATGCGGCGGCGTGTGACGACCTGCCCTTGGGGGTCTACGCGCACCAGCCAGCGACCAGGTCGCGTGGCGATGGCCAGAAAACCGCCACCGGCTTCGGGCAGCAGGCCATGTGCGCGGCTGTCCAGACGGATATCGCTGGTGATCCGGATCGACCCGGCGGACCAGTCGACCTGCAGGATGCCGACGTGATCCACAGCACGGTCACTCTCGGCCGTGCGCCAGGCCGCACCGAGCCTGACCATGTCCGGCATGGGCGCCGCAGGCGTGGCGAGGGCGGGGAGGGACGCTGCTGCAGTGGCAACGGGCAACATCCTGCTCAGCAGAAAGCGACGGTTCCGGGAAAAGCGCATGGGAAAGTCAAATAAAAAGCGAATAGGAATCGATCGCAATAATATTTGAAATCATCAGTCACCGGATTGACGCAAGTCAGCGATGGTGCCGGCCGATGCAATCGTGTCAGCGTTCAGCGGAACAGTTCGCGCACCGCCTGGTCGTACTGCGTGGTCAGCTGGTCCATGACCTCGTACATGCGCTCGCTGGTGGTGGCCACGGTCTGCAGGGTGTCACCCTGGCTGGGCTTGCGCAGCGCCTGCTCGAAAAACAGCCACTGCCCGCGCGCGAGCTCCAGTTGCTGGCGGATGGCGGGAGTCGACAGTGAGGCATTGCTCAGATAGCCCAGCCCGTCATCGAACTCGCGGCGCGTGGCATCCAGTTGCTGCGTCTGGCTAGCCGAGGCCGCACCACCGACGGCCTGCAGGAAGTAGGCGCGGGCGGCACGCTGCGAGAGCATGCGCTGGCGACCGGCGACGTTGACCACCCGTGCGCCACTCTGGTTGCTCTGCTTTTCGAACGCGGTGGTGAGATCGTCGGCCGACCTGAGCATGTCGTCGGCGGCGCGGATGACGTCCTCAGTGCGGGTGCTTGCACTGCTGCCAGCGGTGAGCGTCAAGAGTCGTTCAACGTGACCCTGCAGACGGGGGAAAATAGGTTGGGTGTCAGCACCCAAAGGCTGACGCCCCAGCTCCTCCATGCTGCTCCCGATCAGTTGGCGACACTGGCGCATGAGATCGCGGGCCCGATCGGGCAGCACACCCAGGCTGGACTGGACATGCAGCTTGGACATGCGCTGTGACAGCGCGCGCAGGCGACCGGCACGGTTGATGGCTGTGCCCAGCGGCAGGGATTCAGTGGGCTGGGCGTGGCCGTACCGGGCGAGCGGCGAGGAGCCCAGCAGGACCAGAAGATGACGGCGTTGCATGGCAAGTTCGGGTAGGTGAATGATGCGGTTCACTGTAGGAATTTGCTGCCCCATGCACCATCGTCCGAAGGAGCTATCGGGCGCCGTTGGTTTCAGTACGGGGCCCCTTCGTCGGACTGCATCACAGACCGATACCTTGAGCCAGGGCATCCATGCGGGCTTTGACCGCCGGGTCCATCTGCATGGTTCTGCCCCATTCGCGCTGGGTTTCGCCAGGCCATTTGTTGGTGGCGTCCAGCCCCATCTTGCTGCCCAGGCCGCTCACGGGGGAGGCGAAGTCCAGGTAGTCGATGGGGGTGCGTTCGATGGTGAAGCTGTCGCGGGCGGGGTCCATGCGGGTGGTGATCGCCCAGATGACTTCGCGCCAGTCGCGCACATCGACATCGTCGTCCACCACCACGATGAACTTGGTGTACATGAACTGGCGAAGATGCCCCCAGATACCCATCATCACCCGGCGCGCATGGCCGGCGTAGGCTTTGCGGATGCTGACCACGGCCATGCGGTAGCTGCAGCCCTCGGGTGGCAGGTGGAAGTCGGTGATCTCGGGTAACTGGCGCTGCAGCAGCGGGATGAACAGCTCGTTCATGGCCATGCCGAGCACGGCGGGCTCGTCGGGGGGCTTGCCGGTGTAGGTGGAGTGGTAGATCGGATCGGTGCGGTGGGTGATGCGTTCGACCGTGAAGACCGGGAACTCGGCCTGTTCGTTGTAGTAGCCGGTGTGGTCCCCGTAGGGTCCCTCCAGCGCATGCTGCCAGCCGCTGGGGTGCGACGGATCCGCAAGGATATGGCCTTCGAGCACGATCTCGGCCTGCGCCGGCACGCGCAGGGGGACGCCGATGGCCTGGGTGATTTCGGTGCGGGCGCCGCGCAACAGGCCGGCAAACTGGTATTCGGAGAGGCTGTCGGGCACTGGGGTGACGGCGCCCAGGATGGTGGCGGGATCGGCGCCGATGGCCACCGCCACCGGGTAGGGCTGTCCGGGGTGCTGACGACAGTGGTCGCGGAAGTCGAGCGCGCCGCCACGGTGGGCCAGCCAGCGCATGATCAGCTGGTTGCGCGAGAGCAGTTGCTGGCGGTAGATGCCCAGGTTCTGCCTGGG
>JAJPEW010000159.1 GCA_021166755.1 Hydrogenophaga sp.
AATCGTTGTAGGTGCCGTAGCCGCTGAGGGTCAGCGGCACCACCAGCACGAGCAGCAGCGCCACCGCCATGGCCATGAGCAGGTTCTGCCCCTGCCGCCAGTTGACGGACGACGGCGACAAAGCGGACGGCAGGGATCTCAACCAGGCGGGCAGCCCGGTGAGCTTGCGCCACAGCAGGCCCAGACCCGCGTGCCGGGGGCCGATTAATCCATAAATCACCCGCCAGCCCAGCAGGCCCGCCATGGTGTAGCCCAGCGTCACGTGCAGCAGGCGCCAGCGCTCACCGTCGGCCGTGACATAGGCCCCCAGGAAGCTCAGCGCGAAGAGCCAGTGAAACATTCGGGTGGGGGCATCGGTCACCCGGCGACCGGATGAAGCGGATCGTTGAACGCTGGCCGGCGCGGTGGTGGCAGAAGCAGGTGCATGCATGGTGGTCTCCGGGTTCAGTCGTTCCACGCGCGGCGGTAGCGCGCGTCAAGGCCGGCGGGAAAGCGTAGCTTGTCGTCGTCGTAGTCGCCCTGATCAGCGCCGGTGTGGCAGGCGGCGCAGTTGGCGGCGCTCTTGACGCTCACGTGCTTCCAGACGGCCGGCTCGATCTTTCGGTGCTTGCGCTCGAACCAGGCCGATCGGGTGATGCGGTCCTGGGCAGGCTCTTCGGCCACCCGCTTGTAGGAGCCCGCGTGGGCCACCAGCCAGCGGTTGAGTTGCTGGACGGTGGTGGCATCCAGCGAGGCGTCGGTGCCGTAGTGCTGGTCCAGGCCGGACATGATGCGCTTCCACGAGGGCGCGGGCAGCATGCCCGGTGGATACGCGGTGTGGCAGCTGCCGCATTCCTGCACATAGGCAGCCGGCATGTCACGCGGCAACTGGCGGCCACTGTCGGCATGGGTCAGAGAGGCGGCGGCCAGGCCGGCCATCAGCAGGGGCACAAGGGACAGCGCACGAGGGGTGAATCGGTTCATGGTCAGGTACTCCGGTGATGGGTGTCGTTCACTTGAGGCTGTTCAGGTAGGCCAGCACATCGGCCTTTTCGGCGGCGCTGCACTCCCGGCTGAGCACGTCCTTGCAGTTGCGGCGGAACCACTTGTCCACCTTGGCGCTGTCGGTGAAGGCCTTGGCGTTGAACGCGGGTGCCAGCGGCGGGATGCGCTTGCCGGTGCTGGCGTGCTTGCCCTCGGCCGTCGGCGGCGTGCCATGGCAAGATGAGCAAGACCATTCGCCGCCGTGCCGGTTGACGAAGAAAGTGCGTCCCCGCTCGGCGCTGGCGGGTGCACCGGCCTCGGCGCTCCAGCGTTCCTGCTGCTGCACGGCAGTGGTGTCGCCGGCCCAAGACATCGCAGTAGCCAGCAACAGGGAAACCAGGACAGGGACCTTCATGACGTGAACTCCTCCAGCGTGGATGAACAGGCAGCAGCGCTGCGACGGCGTCACTGTGCCGCCAGGTCCTTGAACAGAACCTGAAGCCGGCGTTCATGTCTGGTTCAGAATGGCGTCAGGACAATGCGCTCATGACATCCACACACCCACGTCTTCCTTCGTGGCTGGCCCGGCTGACGCTGGCAGCCGTCCTCTCGACCGCCCTCTTGCCGGCCATGGCCGACAACGACCACAACCGGGCCCGTGCCGCCGTGCAGTCCGGACAGATCCTGCCGCTCAAGGCCGTGCTGGAGCGTCTGGAGCGTGACCACCCCGGCCAGGTGCTGGAGATCGAACTAGACGAGGAAAAAGGTCGCTGGGTCTACGAAGTCCGCCTGCTGCAGGCCGACGGCAAGCTCGTCAAGCTGGAGCTCGACGCCGCCACGGCAGACGTCCTGCGCAGCCGAAGCCGACCGAACCAGCGATGAAAGCTTGACACGATGCGCATTCTCCTGGTCGAAGACGAACCCACATTGCGCCAGCAGCTGTGCAGCGGCCTGCAGGAAGCCGGCTACGCCGTCGACGAATCCGACAACGGGCGCGATGCCCTGCACCTGGGCGAAACCGAGAGCTTTGATGCGGTGGTGCTTGACCTGGGACTGCCGCAGATCGACGGGCTGACGGTGCTCAAGCGCTGGCGCAGTGGCGGACGTTCCATGCCGGTGCTGATCCTCACGGCCCGGGACAACTGGCACGAGAAGGTGGCCGGCATTGACGCAGGGGCCGACGACTATCTGACCAAGCCCTTCCATATGGAGGAACTGCTGGCACGCCTGCGCGGGCTCATCCGCCGCGCATCGGGTCACGCCTCGCCACTGCTGCACTGTGGTCCGGTGACGCTGGACACACGCAGTGGCCGCGTCACGCTGGAAGACCAGTCGGTCCCCTTGACCAGCCATGAGTACAAAGTGTTGGCGTACCTCATGCACCGCCCGGGCACCGTGGTCTCGCGCACCGAGCTGACCGAGCACATCTATGCGCAGGATGCCGACCGTGACTCCAACACCATCGAAGTCTTCATTGCCCGTCTGCGCAAGAAGCTGCCGGCCAGCCTGATCGAAACCGTGCGGGGCCTGGGCTACCGCCTGGTTGCACCGTGACCGCTCGCGCCTGGCTCACCTCCCTGCGCGTGCGCCTGCTGGCGCTGACGCTGGTGACCCTGGCCCTGGCCCTGAGCAGCGCTGGCTGGTGGCTGACCAGCCTCTTCCGCGACGAGGTGATGCGCGAGTTCGATGCCACCCTGGTGCGGCAACTGGACCAGGTGACTGCGCGCCTGCAGGTCAGCGACATCGGTGCTCCCGTCATCGACACCCGGGCCTTGTCGGACCCCCGACTGGACAAGCCGTTTTCGGGTCTGTACTGGCAACTCGACCGCCTGGCGCCTGACGGCAGCGGTCGTGAGGAGGTGCTGCGATCCCGATCGCTCTGGGACGAAGCACTGAGCCTGTCCGTCGACACCCTGGCCGACGGACAGCTGCACCTGCATGAAACCACGGGACCGCAGGGCACGCGCCTGAGGGTGGCCGAACGGGCCCTGCAGATCGAAGGAGCCAGCGGCCGCTGGCGGCTGATGATGGCGGCCGACCTGCAGGCATCGGACGTGGCTGTGCAGCGATTCGGTCGGGTGCTGACCCTGTCGCTGGTGGCGCTGGGTTTGCTGCTGGTGCTCGCGGCCCTGACCCAGGTAGCCATCGGGCTGGCGCCCTTGCAGGCCATGCAGGTGGCCCTGGCCCGGGTGCGGGGAGGATCCGCCCAAAGGATCGAGGGTCGGTTCCCGGCCGAGGTACAGCCGCTGATCGATGAGTTCCATGCCGTGCTGGAACGGCAGGAGGCCTCGCTGGAGCGGGCACGCACCCAGGCGGGCAACCTGGCCCATGCGTTGAAAACACCGTTGGCGGTCCTGACCAATGCGGCTGGACAGCACCCTGGCCACCCGCTGGCGACGGCGGTCGGCGAGCAGGTGCAGGCCGCACGCCGGCAGGTCGACTGGCATCTGGCCCGGGCACGGGTGGCGGCCACCCACCGTCTGCCAGGTCAGCGGACACCGATCGCACCGGTCCTGACCGGCCTGCTGCGCGTGATGCAGAAAGTCCACGCCGACCGGGCCATCCGGTGGGTGGCCACCGACATCGACCCCGCACTGTATTTTGCGGGCGAGGCACAGGATCTGCAGGAAATGCTGGGCAACCTGCTGGACAACGCCGGCAGGGCCGCCCGTCAGGTGGTCCGTGTGGAGGCACGCCGGCTGGACGACCGACTGCTGGTCATCCACGTGTCCGACGACGGACCGGGCATCGCCGATGCCCAGCGGGAAGCGGTGCTCCAGCGTGGCATCCGCCTGGACGAGTCCACCCCGGGCAGCGGCCTGGGCCTGGCCATCGTGGACGAACTGGCCCAGCTCTACGACGGTCGAGTGACACTGGGCACCTCCAGCCTGGGCGGCCTGCAGGCTTCCCTGTCCCTGCCGTCTGTCGGTTGAAGC
>JAJPEW010000192.1 GCA_021166755.1 Hydrogenophaga sp.
GGCAGCACCGCCCGCGAAACACCGAACTGGCGGTGATAGAAATTGATGGCGTCGTGGTTGGTGGCCGATCCCTGCACCGAGAGGTGCAGCCGCAGGCGCGGGTGGCGCTTGTTCGCATAACGCATCAGGCCTGGGTCGGCCAGAATGACCGCATCCACCCCAAGGTTCACGGCCTTGTCCATGGCGCGCTGCCAGCGCTCGGGCTGGGCCGCCTGCGGATAGGTGTTCAGCGCCATGAAGACCTGGCAGCCCCGTGCGTGTGCGTAGGCCACGCCGGTGGCGATGGCCGCGTCATCAAAATTCAGGCCCGCGAAATTGCGCGCGTTGGTGGCGTCGCGCAGCCCCAGGTAGACGGCGCTGGCGCCGTGGTTGACCGCCTCCTTGAGTGCAGGCAGGCTGCCTGCCGGACAGATCAGGTCCATGGTGCTCAGGCGCAGCAGGCGTCCTGGTGCTGCTCGAACCCGGGGAAGAGCAGGTTGTTTTCCAGGTGAATGTGGTTGATCAGGTCGTTCTGCAACTGGGCGATGCCTGCATACAGCGCGCGCCAGGTGTTGCAGGCGCCCATCGGGGGGGTGGCGTCGCAGGTGAGCGCCATCAGGCGTTCGAGCTGCTGGCCGTGGCCGGTGTGCTCGTGCCGCATGGCTTCGATGGGAAAGGCCGCCAGGGAGGATTCGCCCCGTTGCAGCAGCGGGAACAGGATCTCTTCCTCTTTGGCCATGTGGTCCAGCAACTCGCCTTCCATCTGCTCCAGATGATCGGCCAGGCCGGCGGGCACCTCCGGGTGGTCACGGTGCACCGCCTCCACGCGCCGGGCCATGCGGATGAGCTCGGGCAGCTGTTCGCGGTGCACGGCGTGGTAGCGCTCCAGGATGTGGTCGATCAGGGCAGCAGCCTCCACAGGTGCGTCCTGGTTGACCGGCCGGTCCAGCGTGGCCAGTTCAGCCAGCACCTGATCCACCGCCAGGCCCTTGCCGGCGCAGGCCTCGCGCAGGGCGATCTGGCCGCCACAGCAGAAGTCGAGCTTGAGGCGACGGAAGATGGCGGTGGCCCCGGGCAGTTCGACGGCAATCTGACCGATGGCCTGCTCGGCGCGGTCTGGGGTGATCGTGGTCATGGTGTGATTCCTTAAAGATGCATAAGTAATGAATGTATTATTCAATAAAGTTCAGAATCTGTGCATATTTCCAAAGAACGATGAGGGCTTTCCATCGGGACGACGGAGGGCGCCACCATGAAGCTCACCCACTGGACTGACTACAGCCTGCGCGTGCTGATGTACTGCGCCATGCATGCAGGGCGTCGCCCTTGTCCCACCATTGCCGAAGTCGCCCGCGTGCACGGCATCTCCCGCAGCCACCTGACCAAGGTGGTGATGACGCTGGCCCATGCGGGCTGGCTGGAGACGACACGTGGGCGGGGAGGGGGCATGCGGCTGACGAAGCCGGCGGCGCAGATCTCTGTGGGACAGATCGTCCGCCAGACAGAGACCGACTTTCATCTGGTGGAGTGCTTCAATGCAGCGACCAGCCGATGCCGCATGGATGGCTACTGTCAGCTCAAGCACCTCATCGGTCGGGCACTCGACAAGTACCTCGCCGTGCTCGACGGCGTGACCCTTGCCGACCTGATCGACGATCAGGCCGACGGCATCGGTATCAGCGCGGCACGGTGAAGCTGGCCTCCACGTGAACGACGTCCGGGCTGTCGGGTGCCTGTCCCTCAGGCGCCACGGCCACGCTGGCTCTGAGGGACTGGCCCGCGTGCTCCAGTGCCACCGAGCCGGGTATGACCAGCCGAAGAGGCATCGACGCACTGCCGGCTGCTTGCACCTCCAGGGAGGTGGCGGTGTCGATGCGCAGGCCCGGGATGCCTTGCGCATGCAGATCGAAGCGGCGCGTCACTTCCTGGCTGTTGGTCACCTGCAGCCGGTAGGTATTCTCGATGCTGCCGTTGCTGACCATGCGGGCCAGTGAACCGCGGTCCTTGATCAGCACGGCGTCGACATCCCGGCGGTGGCCCAGACTCCAGAGCCAGGCGATGACCAGGGCCGCCAGCAAGCCGCCGTAGATCAGCACGCGTGGGCGCCACACCCTCTGCAGCATGCGGGTGCTGTCCCATCCCTGGCTGACGGCGTTGCCGGAGGTGTAGCGGATCAGACCCTTGGGGTAGCCCATCTTGTCCATGACGTCATCACAGACATCGATGCAGGCCGCGCAGGCAATGCACTCGTTCTGGAGACCATGACGGATATCGATGCCGGTCGGGCAGACCTGCACGCAGAGCGTGCAGTCGATGCAGTCGCCCAGACCAGCCGCCTTGTGGTCGGTCTTTCGGGAGCGGGGACCCCGGTTCTCGCCACGAGCGGTGTCGTAGGCAATGACCAGGGAGTCCATGTCGATCAGGGCGCTCTGGAAGCGGGCATAGGGGCACATGTACTTGCACATCTGCTCACGCAGATAGCCTGCGTTGCCGTAGGTGGCCATCCCGTAGAACAGCACCCAGAACCACAGCCACGGGGACAGGCCTGGCTCCAGCAAGGCTGGAGCCAGATCACGGATCGGGTGAAAGTACCCGACAAAGGTGAATCCGGTCAGCAGTGACAGGCCCACCCATAGCCCCTGTTTGGCGCCCTTGCGCAAGAATTTGCCGGGACCCCAGGGCTGGGCATCGAGCCGGATGCGGGCGCTGCGGTCGCCTTCGGTGCGGCGCTCGATCCACAGGAACATCTCGGTATAAACCGTCTGCGGGCACGCATAGCCACACCACAGCCGGCCAGCAATGGCCGTGAAGAAGAACAGCGCCAGCGCGCTGATCACCAGCAGCGCGGCCAGGTAGATGAAGTCCTGCGGCTGCAGCACCAGGCCCAGCACATAGAAGCGCCGTTCGGTCACATCGAACAGCAGGGCCTGCCGCCCGTTCCACTGAAGCCAGGGCATGCCGTAGAAGAACAGCTGCGTGGCCCAGACCATGACCCAGCGCCAGCGCGCGAACAGCCCGGTCACGGCGCGGGGATAGATCTTCTTGCGCTTTTCGTACAGCGAACGCACCACCAGTGCGTCGTCGGCCCCCGCCGGCTCACTCATGGTCGGCACCCCGCGGATCCAGCTGATCGGCCTTGTCGGCGATCTTGGCCCATTGGTCGGCGTCAGGCAGGGCGGGCTTGCTGCGGGTGATCAGCGGCCAGTCCTTGCTCAGATCGGCGTTGATCGGGATGTACTTGCGCTGCGATGCCGGCAGGTCGCCCTCGAAGTAAATGGCATCGACAGGGCACTCGGGTACGCAGACGGCGCAGTCGATGCAGTCGTCCGGGGCGATGACGAGCATGTTCCTGCCGACACGGAAGGCATCGGTGGGGCAGACGTCGACGCAGTCGGTGTAGCGGCACTGGATGCACGCCTCGGTCACGACGTGGGTCATGGTGATCTCCTTATAATTCATATTCTATGAATGTTTTGTGCGGAGGGCATCCTGATGGGACAATCCCCGGACATGGCCACGGGTTTGTGTCCCCTTCAGATCACCTCAGCGCATGCGAAAAACCGCTTCCCTGTCGACCAAACTGATCCGCATCGGGGTCGGCTTGCTGGTGGTGGCGCTGGCCTCGATCGGCCTGACGCTCTGGGTGACCTGGCAGCTCGAAGGCGGTGCGGCTGCCGTCAACGAAGCCGGGCGCATGCGCATGCAGACCTGGCGCCTGAGCAGTGCGGTGCAGGCCGAACTGCCGGCCCAGGACGTTGCGGCGTTGGTGAGCGAGTTTGACCGGGGTCTGAGCCTGCTGCGCGAAGGCGATGCCACGCGCCCCTTGTTTGTGCCCTGGGACCCGGAGGTTCGGCAGCGTTTCACCGAGGTGGAACGCCTGTGGTCCGGTCAGCGCACGGCCTGGCTGGATGGCCACATGAGCGAAGGCAATTCGTCGCAGGTGGCGGCCGAGGCTTTCGTCAACGCCATTGACCGGCTGGTGCTGGCCATCGAGCTCCAGCTCTCGGGTCTGACCGCCACCCTGAACCTGTTCCAGTTCGTGATGATGGCGCTGGCCATCATCGGGGCGGTGGTGATGCTCTATACCGGCTACATGTACGTGATCCACCCGCTGGACTACCTGCGCCAGGGCCTGCGGCGCCTGGAGTCGGGAGACTTCAGTGCCCGCGTGGATGTGGACACACAGGATGAATTCGGTCAGGTGGCGGCGGGCTTCAACCACATGGCGCAGACCCTGCAGTCGCTGTATGGCGGCCTGGAAGCCAAGGTGGTGGAGAAGACGCGGCGCATCGAAGCCCAGAGAGCGCGTCTGGAGTAGCTGTATGAGGTCAGCGCGTTCCTGGCCAAGGCCAACAACATCGAGGAACTGGCCCGGGGTTTCTCGCAACGGGTGCGCGAAGTCATGAAAGCCGATGCGGTGGCGGTGCGCTGGTCGGACGAGGCGAACCAGCGCTACCTGATGCTGGCCTCCGACTGCTTCCCGTCCGACATGCAGGATGAGGAGCGCAGTCTCCTGGCCGGTGCCTGCGCCTGCGGCAACCTCAAGCCCGACGCGCGCACCCGTGTCATCCCCATCCATGCGCACGACGAAGCCCCGATGAGGCACTGCGCGCGTGCCGGCTACGAAAACCTCGTCAGTGTGCCGGTACGGTTGCAGCAGCGCTTGTTGGGCGAGATCGATCTGTTCTTTCGCAGCGAGGTCCACCTCAGCACCGAGGAAACCGAGCTGCTGGATGCGCTGGCGGCCCACCTGGCCAGTGCCCTGGAGGGCCTGCGGGCCGCTGCGCTGGAGCGGGAGGCGGCGGTCGGCGAGGAGCGTGCCTTGCTGGCGCGCGAGCTGCATGACTCGATCGCGCAATCCCTGGCGTTCCTGAAGATTCAGGTGCAACTCCTGCGCACCGCCATCGACCGGGCCCAGCCTGGCAAGGTGCAGCAGACGCTGGACGAGCTGGATGAGGGCCTGCGCGAGAGCATCAGCGATGTGCGCGAACTCCTGGTCCATTTCCGCACCCGCACCAACAGCGAGCACATCGAGGCGGCCCTGCAGGAGACCTTGCAGAAGTTCCAGCACCAGACCGGAATTCCCACACGGTTGCAGGTCGACGGTGAAGGCCTTCCCCTGCCGCCAGATGTCCAGGTCCAGGTGCTGCACGTGGTGCAGGAAGCCCTGTCCAACGTGCGCAAGCACGCGCAGGCCAGCCATGTCAGCCTGGATGTGACCAAGGGCAATGGCTGGACCTTCGTGGTCAGGGACAACGGGCGGGGTTTTGACACCCAGGTGCGTCACGGGGAAACCCATGTGGGCACCAAGATCATGCGAGAGCGGGCCGAGCGCATCGGTGCCAGCGTGGTGGTGGACTCCCATCCCGGCCAGGGCACCAGCATGACGCTGAGCTTGCCACCTTACCCGGTGGCCATGGTCAATGTCGGGACCGTGGGCCTGAATCTGCCAGAATCGACAGCCTTGCCATCATGAACGCCACTCGCGCCATCCGTCTGCTGCTGGTCGACGACCACACGCTGTTTCGCCGGGGACTCAAAGCCCTGCTGTCCCAGGACGAGCGGCTGGAAGTCACCGGCGAGGCCTCTGATCTGGGGGAGGCCCTGCGCTGCCTCACGCAAGCCCGGCCCGACCTGATCCTGCTGGACAACCACCTGCCCGGAGTTCGTGGTGTGGATGGCATTGCCACCCTCAAGGACGCACTGCCTGGGGTGCGCGTGCTGATGCTGACCGTCAGCGAAAACGCCGAGGATCTGGCGGCTGCGCTGCAGGGTGGGGCGGACGGCTATCTGCTCAAGACCATGGAGTCGGAGCAGCTGGCCGATTCGATCGAGAAGGTGCTGGCCGGTGAATCGGTCATCAGCCCCGAAATGATGACCAAACTGGTGGCGGTGTTCCGTCAGCGTCCGATGATGCCGCCAGCCCCGGTGCCGGATTCTGCCGCCACACGGGTGGCGCCCGCACCTGCGCCACCGCCGGACCAACCCGTGGCACCCGGCCTGGACCTGCTCTCGCCGCGTGAGCGTGAAATCCTCCTGCTGATCGCCCGGGGCGACAGCAACAAGCTGATTGCCCGCGAACTGGACATCGCCGAGACCACGGTGAAGATCCACGTCCAGCACATCCTGCGCAAGCTCTGCCTGACGTCCCGCGTCCAGGCCGCCGTGTACGCCACCACGCACGGCATCGTTTGACATAGATCAAACCAGCCTCGCTTTGATGCCCACATAGTCCTTTCGGACGAGGGGGCTCAGATCTCCGTACTACTTCCGACACGGGTCGACATGCCATCGGTGGATGGGCATTCGTCCGTGGATCGTCGACAGTTCACGCATGTCTTCAGGAGAAGAACCATGGGAACAGAACTGAGAAACGAGAGAAAGGCCTGGTCGGTCCTGATTGTCAGCACGCTGGCGTTCACGGTCTGCTTCATGGTCTGGATGATGTTCGGCGTGATCGGCATCCCGATCAAGAAGATGCTGAACCTCAACGCGACCGAGTTCGGTCTGCTGACCGCGATGCCGGTGCTCACCGGCTCGCTGATCCGGGTGCCGCTGGGCATCTGGACCGACAAGTACGGCGGCCGCATCGTCATGGCCTGCGTCATGGCCATCACTGTGCCAGCCATCTGGCTGATGAGCTACGCCACCGAATACTGGCACTTCCTGGTGATCGGCCTGTTCGTCGGCCTGGCCGGTGGTTCTTTCTCGGTGGGCACCCCGTATGTGGCCCGCTGGTTCCCCAAGAACCGCCAGGGCATGGCCATGGGCGTGTACGGTGCCGGCAACTCGGGCGCCGCGGTCAACAAGTTCGTCGCGCCGGTGCTGCTGGTGGCCTTCGGCTGGGCCATGGTGCCTCAGGTCTACGCCGCCATCATGCTGGGTACGCTGGTGCTGTTCTGGCTGTTCAGCCACAGCGATCCGTCGCACCTGGTGCCCAGCAACGTCAAGTTCACCGACCAGCTCAAGGCGTTGAAGGACCCCAAGGTGCTCAAGTACTGCCAGTACTACAGCATCGTGTTCGGCGGCTACGTGGCCCTTTCGTTGTGGATGGTGCAGTACTACGTGGGTGAATACGGGCTGGATATCCGCGTCGCGGCCCTGCTGGCCGCCTGCTTCTCGCTGCCCGGCGGCGTGCTGCGCGCCATCGGCGGGGTGCTGTCCGACAAATACGGTGCGCACAAGGTCACCTGGTGGGTGATGTGGGTCAGCTGGATCTGCCTGTTCCTGCTGTCCTATCCGCAGACCGACTTCACCGTCACCACCGTCGACGGGCCCAGGACCTTCCACATCGGCCTGAACGTCTACGCCTTCACCGCGTTGATGGGCATCCTGGGCGTGGCCTGGGCCTTCGGCAAGGCCAGTGTCTTCAAGTACATCAGCGACGACTATCCCAAAAACATCGGTGCCATCAGCGGCATCGTCGGCCTGGCGGGTGGCATGGGCGGCTTCATCCTGCCCATCCTGTTCGGTGCCCTGATGGACCTGACCGGCATCCGCTCCAGCGCCTTCATGCTGATGTACGGCGTGGTCTGGGTATCCCTCATCTGGATGTACTGGACCGAAGTGCGCCGCACCGAGGTCATGGGCAGCAACGCCGCTGCCTCTCCGCTGGCCACGACGGTCAAGTGACGCTTCACACCCCCATTCACCCGCAAGGAAACACCATGGCTACCCTCAATCCTTCGGCCACCACCGATGGCACCTGGCTGTCGCGCTGGGAGCCCGAAAACACATCATTCTGGAGCGCCGGCGCGTCCGGACTGGCCTGGCGAACACTGACCATCACCACCCTGAATCTGACGATGGCCTTCATCGTCTGGTTCCTGGTCTCGGCCCTGGTCGTTCGCCTGCCGCAGATCGGCTTCAAGTTCACGCCGCAGCAGCTGTTCTGGCTGGCGGCCATGCCCGGCCTGGCCGGCGGCACGCTGCGCCTGGTGCACATGTTCCTCACGCCCATGTTCGGCACGCGCCTGGTGGTCAGCCTGTCCACCCTGAGCCTGTTGATCCCGCTGGTGGGCTGGTTCTACGCGGTGCAGGATCCGGGCACCCCGTACTGGATGCTGATGATGCTGGCCTTCCTGGCCGGTCTGGGCGGCGGCAACTTCTCGTCCTTCATGCCGTCCACCAGCCTGTTTTTCCCCAAGCGGCTGCAGGGCACGGCGCTGGCCATCCAGGCCGGTATCGGCAACTTCGGTGTGTCCATCGTCCAGTTCGTCACGCCCTGGATCATCGGTTTCGCGCTGATGGGTGGCGCCGCCTGGATGGGTGACTCGCAGACCCTGACCAAGGCGGGCGTGCAGAGCCAGGTCTACCTGCAGAACGCCGCCGCCGTGATGATCCCCTTCACCTTCGTCTTCGGTGTCAGCGCCTGGCTGATGCTCAAGTCGGTGCCGGTCAAGGCCAACTTCGCCCAGCAGTTCGACATCTTCCGCTCGGGTCACACCTGGAGCATGACCTCGCTGTACATGATGACCTTCGGTGCCTTCTCGGGCCTGGCCGCCACCTTCCCGCTGCTGATCAAGCAGATCTACGGCGGCTTTGAAGGCGCGCCCGATCCGCTGGCCTGGGCCTTCTATGGTCCGCTGGTGGGCTCCGCTGCCCGCGTGGTGGCCGGTCCGCTGTCCGACAAGCTCGGCGGTGCCCGCGTCACGCACTGGGCTGGCCTGGGGATGCTCGCCTCCGCCGTCTGGGTGACCACGCTCACCAGCCCCACCGGTCTGGACAGCTTCCCGATGTTCGTGGCCGGCATGCTGACCATGTTCTTCTTCGCCGGCGTGGGCAACGCCAGCACCTTCAAGCAGATGCCCATGCTGTTCGAGCCGCGCCAGGCCGGTGGTGTGATCGGCTTCACTGCCGCCATCGCCGCCTACGGGCCCTTCCTGTTCGGCATGCTGTTTGCCGCCTCCTTCGGCGCCTTCAAATCCGCCACGCCGGTGTTCTACGGCCTGGCCGCCTTCTTCGCCTTCAACGTCGTGCTGAACTGGTGGATGTATGCCCGCCGCGGCGCCGCCAATCCCTGCTGACCCCAAGAAAACTCACTGGAGCCCACGATGAGCCATTTTCTCGACCGACTCACCCATTTCTCTGCACCCACGGAGAGCTTCTCGGGACAGCACGGACTGACCACCGGCGAAGACCGCACCTGGGAAGACGCCTACCGCAACCGCTGGGCCCACGACAAGATCGTGCGCTCTACCCACGGCGTGAACTGCACGGGCTCCTGCTCGTGGAAGATCTATGTCAAGGGCGGCATCGTCACCTGGGAAACCCAGCAGACCGATTACCCGCGCACCCGCGCCGACCTGCCCAACCACGAACCGCGCGGCTGCGCCCGTGGCGCTTCCTACAGCTGGTACCTGTACAGCGCCAACCGGGTGAAATACCCCATGGTGCGTGGCAAGCTGCTCAAGCACTGGCGCGCCGCCATGGCCGTGGCCAAGAGCCCGGTCGATGCCTGGGCTTCCATCGTCGAAAACGCCGAAGCCCGTCGCGAATGGCAGCAGCAGCGCGGTCTGGGTGGCATGGTGCGCAGCACCTGGGAAGAGGTCAACCAGATCATTGCCAGCGCCAACGTCTACACCGCGAAGAAATACGGGCCCGACCGCATCATCGGCTTCTCGCCGATTCCGGCGATGTCCATGATCAGCTACGCGGCCGGCTCGCGCTACCTGTCGCTCATCGGCGGCGTCTGCATGAGCTTCTACGACTGGTACTGCGATCTGCCCCCGTCCAGCCCGCAGGTCTGGGGTGAACAGACCGACGTGCCGGAATCGGCCGACTGGTACAACTCCACGTACATCATCGCCTGGGGTTCCAACGTGCCCCAGACCCGCACGCCCGACGCCCACTTCTTCACCGAGGTGCGCTACAAGGGGGCCAAGACGGTGGCGATCACACCCGACTACGCCGAGATCAGCAAGCTCTGCGACATCTGGCTGCACCCCAAGCAGGGCACCGACGCGGCGATTGCCATGGCCATGGGCCATGTGATCCTCAAGGAGTTCTACTTCGACAAACGCTCGTCGTACTTCGACGACTACGTGCGCCGCTACACCGACATGCCCAACCTGGTCATGCTGGAAGAACGCACCTTGACGGATGGCCGCAAGGTGGCCGTACCCGGCCGCTACCTGCGCGCCAGCGACTTCAACGGCAAGCTGGGCCAGGACAACAACCCCGAGTGGAAAACGGTGGCGGTGGATCAGGAGGACAAGGTCGTCCTGCCCAATGGCTCCATCGGCTTTCGCTGGGGCGCTGAAGGCCGTGCCGATGCCGGCAAGTGGAACCTGGAAGACAAGGAAGCCCGCAGCGACGAGCAGGTCAAGCTCAAGCTCAGCCTGATGGAAGGCGAGGGCAGCGAGTACGACGTGGGCGACGTGGCCTTCCCGTACTTTGGTGGCATCGATACGCCGCACTTCAACGCCAACAAGCAGGACGACGTGCTGGTGCGCAAGGTGCCGGTGCGCCGCATCAAGCTGGGCAAGGCCGGTGAAGAGCGTTATGCCCTGGTCGCCACCGTGTTCGACCTGACCGCCGCCAACTATGGCGTCAACCGCGGCCTGCCGGGCGACACCGGCGCGACCAGCTATGACCAGGACGTGCCCTACACCCCGGCCTGGCAGGAGAAGATCACCGGCGTCAAGCGCGACCAGGTGACCGCGGTGGCCCGCCAGTTTGCCGACAACGCCGACAAGACCAAGGGCAAGTCCATGGTCATCATCGGCGCGGCGATGAACCACTGGTACCACAGCGACATGAACTACCGCGGCATCATCAACATGCTGATGATGTGCGGCTGTATCGGTCAGAGCGGTGGTGGCTGGTCGCACTATGTGGGTCAGGAGAAGCTGCGCCCGCAGACCGGCTGGACCGCGCTGGCGTTTGCCCTGGACTGGGTCCGCCCGCCGCGCCAGCAGAACTCCACCAGCTTCTTCTACGCCCACACCGACCAGTGGCGTTACGAGAAGCTGGGTGTGGAAGAGATCCTTTCGCCGCTGGCCGACAAGACCAGGTTCGGTGGCAGCCTGATCGACTACAACGTGCGCGCCGAGCGCATGGGCTGGTTGCCCAGTGCCCCGCAGCTGCAGACCAACCCGATGCAGGTGGTCAAGGATGCCCAGGCGGCGGGCATGGACCCCAAGGACTACGCCGTCAAGGCGCTCAAGGATGGCTCGCTCAAGATGAGCTGCGAGGATCCGGATCACCCGCTGAACTGGCCGCGCAACCTGTTCGTCTGGCGTTCGAACCTGCTGGGCTCGTCCGGCAAGGGACATGAGTACTTCCTCAAGCACCTGCTGGGCACCACCAACGGCGTGCAAGGCAAGGACCTGGGGCCCAATGACGCCAAGCCCACCGAGGTGGAATGGCACGCCAATGCCCCGGAAGGCAAGCTGGACCTGCTGGTCACGCTGGACTTCCGCATGAGCACGACCTGCCTGTACTCCGACATCGTGCTGCCCACGGCCACCTGGTACGAGAAGAACGACCTCAACACCAGCGACATGCACCCCTTCATCCACCCGC
>JAJPEW010000253.1 GCA_021166755.1 Hydrogenophaga sp.
TGCACGCAGAACTCGTTGCGCACGTCCTCGGCGGTCTTGAACATGTCCGGACGGTCCGGATCGCAGACCACCTGGACATAGCCTTCGCGGTCACGCAAGTCGATGAAGATCACGCCGCCGTGATCGCGACGCCGGTTGACCCAGCCGCAGAGCGTGACGGTCTGACCCATCAGGGCTTCGGTCACCAGACCGCAATAGTGGGAACGCATGGACATGAAAGAACTCTCGAAGGGCGTCAGATCCGGGCAGGCTCGGACGCCGATGGGACAGAAGGGATGCCTTTGGCGCCGGACGGCACGATGACACCCATGGAAATCACATAAGTCAAGGCTTCGTCAACACTCATGGCCAGTTCGACACAGTCGCTGCGCCGAGCCATGACGAAGTAGCCCCCCGTGGGGTTGGGCGTGGTGGGGACGTACACGCTGACAAAGTCCTGGGGGTTGAGGTACTGGGCCACATCGCCGCCTGGGGCACCGGTCACAAAGCCGATGGTCCAGAGACCTTCACGGGGCCACTGGAGCAGCACCGCCTTGCGAAAGGCGTTGCCCTTCTCGGAAAACAAGGTATCCGATACCTGTTTGACGCCGGAATAGATGGACCGCACCACCGGAATCCGGTGCAGCAGCGCATGCCACCAGTTGACGAGCTTGTTGCCGATGATGTTGGAGGCCAGCGCACCAATCGACAGCAGCACGCCCAAGGCAAACAGCACGCCCAGGCCGGGCACCTTCACGCCCAGCCAGCGCTCAGGCTGCCAGGCGGCAGGCAGCACCTGCAGGGTCTGGTCCAGCGTGGACACCACCCATTCCAGCACCCACAGGGTGATGATGAGAGGTGCGAGGACCAGAAGTCCTGCCAGCAGCCACTTGCGCACGGCGTTCATCACGGACGGTCGGCCTCAGTGACAGGCACAGGAGCCACCGCAGGGGGTGGCGGCCGACGACGATGAGCTTGTGCTGTCGGACGCCGCAGGGGTGGATTCGGCAGCCGCCGCTGCGGGCGCCGAAGCAGCACCCGCCGCCGCAGAGGATCCGCCCGACCCGCCGCGGAAATCGGTGACATACCAGCCCGAACCCTTGAGCTGGAAACCGGCCGCCGTCAGCTGCTTGCGGAAGGTCTGCGCCCCGCAGGCCGGGCAATCGGTCAGGGGCGCGTCGGAGACTTTTTGCAGGACGTCCTTGGCATGGCCGCAGGACTCGCACTTGTAGGCATAGATCGGCATGGCGTGAACGACAGGAAAGCCCGGACGGCATGCCCTGCCCGTCAGATCGGCCAGCGCTTGCCCCGGAAAGTTGAACAAAACCCGTCATTATAGATACGGGCACACCCGGCGTCCTTCAAGGGCGCCTGCCTCACCAGAGGCGGATCCGCACGAGCACTTGCGTCACGATCAGGCCCAGCAGGAAGCCTATTCCGCCGTAGATGATGCCTTGCAGCAGGCGGTTGGTGCGCCGCTGCTCGGCCAGGAGCAGTTCCAAGTGCTGGTCAGACACCCTGCTGCGCTGTTGCGCCAGGGCGTCGTGCAGCAAGCGCGGCAAGGCGGGGAGCAACTTGGCGTACTGCGGCGCCTCGGCCTTGAGCTGCTGCAAAAGCCGCTGGGGACCGATCTGCTCGGCCATCCAGCGCTCCAGGAAAGGCTTGGCGGTGTTCCACAGATCGAGCTCGGGATCCAGGTCACGGCCAAGGCCTTCAATGTTGAGCAGGGTCTTCTGCAAGAGAACCAGTTGCGGCTGGATCTCGACATGAAAGCGGCGGGACGTCTGGAACAGCCTCATCAGCACCATGCCCAGGGAAATTTCCTTGAGAGGGCGATCGAAATAGGGTTCGCACACCGCCCGGATGGCCGACTCCAGTTCATCCACGCGGGTCTCGGGGGGTACCCAGCCACTCTCGATGTGCAACTCGGCCACCCGCTTGTAGTCGCGCCGGAAAAAAGCGGTGAAGTTCTGGGCCAGGTATTCCTTGTCGAACTCGGTCAGGGTCCCGACAATCCCGAAATCCAGCGAGATGTAGCGCCCGAACGTTTCGGGCGCAACGCTGACCTGGATGTTGCCGGGGTGCATGTCGGCGTGAAAGAAACCGTCGCGGAAGACCTGCGTGAAGAAGATGGTGACACCGTCCCGCGCCAGCTTGGCGATATCCACGCCACGGTCACGCAATTCATCCACCCGGTTGATGGGAACGCCGTACATGCGCTCCATCACCATCACCTCCGTCCGGCAGTAGTCCCAGAACATTTCCGGAATCATCACCAGATCCAGACCGGTCATGTTGCGGCGCAACTGGGCGGCATTCGACGCCTCGCGCAGCAGATCCAGTTCGTCGTGCAGGTACTTGTCAAATTCGGCCACCACCTCGCGCGGCTTCAGGCGCTTGCCATCGGCCGACAGGGTCTCCACCCAGCCGGCCATCATGCGCATGAGGCTCAGGTCCTTCTCGATCACCGGCAGCATGTTTGGTCGCAGGACCTTGACGGCGACCTCGCGGCCGGCATACCGCGGATCCTTGAGCGTGGCGAAGTGAACCTGTGCGATGGAGGCGCTGGCCACCGGCACCTGATCGAAGCGCTCGAAGACCTCGTCCAGACGCTTGCCGAAGGCCCGCTCGATGGTGGCGATGGCCACGGGTGTCGGGAATGCCGGAACCCGGTCCTGCAAGCGGGCCAGCTCGTCGGCAATGTCCGCAGGCAACAGGTCCCGACGGGTGGACAGCACCTGGCCGAACTTCACGAAGATCGGACCCAGCCTCTCCAGCGCCTCCCGCAGGCGCTGCCCACGGGGCGCATTCAGGTTGCGACCAATGGAAACGACACGGGAAACCAGCCGGATGCCCGGATGCCGGAAACTTGAGAGCACCAGTTCATCCAGCCCGTGCCGCAGCACCACCCACAGGATGAAGACACCCCGGAACAGGCGCCTCATGCCTGGCGCCCGGAGCTTTCGCCAGCCGTCGGCGCGCCTTCATCGGGCCGCGCGGACGATCCACCGGAAACCTTGCCCACAAAAGCCCTCAGTCCGTGTGCCGCGGTGCTGGCGGCTCTCACCAGCGTGTGCGCGGCCGCATCGCCGACGAACCGGGACAGATCTTCTTCGACATCCCAGCGCACGTTGTCCACCAGCCAGGCCACTTCGGCCGCCAGTTGCACATCGCCCTGGATATCGACCTTCGGCTTGTCCCCGGACAGCACCGATCGCGCGATGTCCAGCGGTGAGGACTGCGTGAGCGTCACGGTGAGATCGGTTTTGGACTCTGGTGCTACACGCTCGACCAGCCCGGCAGGCGTGGCCGCCAGCGTCAGGTGAATCTCACCCCATTGCATCCGCACCGGCTTGCCGACCTGGCGACGCAGGCGGTCCTGAGCATGTGGCTCCTGGATCAGCACATGGTTGAGGAAGAGCACCACCCGGTTCTGCAACTCGTCGATCATCCATTCGGGGGGCTGCAACGCAGAGATCAAGCCCTGAAGACCTCCGGCCAAGCCGGAACGATCGGAACCAGACGGAAAGCGGGGGCTGTTGTTTCGCATGATGCCCCGATTTTGACGGATAAAAGCGCCCGCCAGCGACGGTACCCAGAAAGAGCGTGCTTACTGGAGTGCCTGCACCCCGGAGACCAGCCAGGCACCTTCGCTGGCCTTGGGTCGGGTGATGTTCCAGATCTCCCGGAAGGGACTGGGCCCTGCCGCACCTGCCTCCCGGCTCATCCCGGAGAACTCGACACTGGCCACGTAGTCCTGATCGTGGTCCTCGACCCCCAGCAACTGGGCGTCGAGCATCAGCACTTCGGTTCGAGAAGAAGCACCAGGCGTGGTGCGCTCACGCTCGGCGAGCTGGGCCTGAATCTGGTGGAGCATCCCTTCGGTCATCATGGCGCGAAGACTGGGCACGTCCGACCGGTCCCAGGCCTCCTGCAGGCTCAGGAAGTTGGACTTGGACGATTGCAGGAAAGCGTCGGCATCAAAACCATGAGGCACCGCATGGGTAATCCCAGCATCCACCGGGAACTGCGGCGCGATGGCGGCGGCCTCCCAGGGTCGGGCAGAGGCATCGTTGCCGACGTTCTTGGGGCTGTAGTCGCGTGGCAGGCGGGACTCCGGGCGTGACTGGCCCGATGCTTCTCTGACCACAAGGCGTTGGCCGGCGTCACCCGCGCGCGAGCGCAGAACCATCACGCCCACGATACCCAGGGCCGCCAGCCCCACGACCATCCACATCCAGCCCGCCATCTCGTCCTCCCGAAATCAGGGCATCAACACTTGATACCCATGTGCAGCGCGACCACGCCCGCGCTGAGGTTGTGTACGTCGACGTGGCCAAACCCCGCCGTCTTCATCATCTGCCGCAATTCCTCCTGGCCAGGGTGCATCCGGATGGACTCCGCCAGATACCGGTAGCTGTCCTCATCCTTCGCCACCAAGCGCCCCAACAGCGGCAGAACCTTGAAGGAATACCAGTCATAAGCCTTTTCGAGCGGCTTGGCGACCCGGGAAAACTCCAGAACCAGCAGTTTCCCCCCCGGTTTGAGGACGCGGCGCATCTCCGCGAGGGCCTGGTCCTTGTGGGTCATGTTGCGCAAACCAAACGCCACCGTGACGATGTGAAAGCTCTCGTCGGCAAACGGCAGTTTCTCGGCGTCGCAAACCATGGTGGGCAACACGACCCCAAGATCCAGCAGCCGGCTGCGCCCTTCGCGCAGCATGGCTTCATTGATGTCGGTGTGCACCACGCGCCCGGTAGGACCCACGCGACGCGCGAACGCCAGCGACAGATCGCCCGTACCGCCGGCGATGTCCAGCACCTGATCGCCCGGCCGGGGATTGGCCACATCGATGGTGTAGCGCTTCCAGACCCGATGCAGACCCGCCGACATGAGGTCGTTCATCACGTCGTACTTGGGCGCAACCGAGTCGAACACGCTGCGAACGTGCCTGGCCTTCTCCTGCTCGTCAACCGTCTTGAAACCGAAATGGGTGGTTGCCATGGTTCGTTGTCTCCGTCGTCGCTCAGTGGCTGCCGCAGGCATGGCCTGTCTTCACGGGCATCGGCGCATCGCGCTCGACTCCCGCTTCCTGCAGACGACGGAAGTAATCCTGCCAGAGCTCGTCCTGCTTCGATCCGAGGAAATAGAGGTAATCCCACGAGTAGATGCCCGAACTGTGACCGTCCGAGAAAGTGGGCTGCACGGCGTAGTTGCCCACGGCCTCGAGTTCGACGATGGTCACTTCCCGCTTGCCGGTCTGAAGGGTTTCCTGGCCAGGGCCATGGCCTTGGACCTCGGCCGAGGGCGAATAGACCCGCAGCAGCTCAAAAGGCAGGCGGAAGGTCTGACCGTCAGAGAACGCGATCTCCAGCACCTTCGAGGCGCTGTGCACCGTGATGTCCTGCGGCGTGGGGGTGTCTTTGTTCAGTCCTGCCATGGGGTTCTCCGAAGGGTTCAGACCAGCACGCGCTCAATGCCGCCCTGGTTGGCTTTTTCCACGTACTGGGGCAACCAGTTCTCGCCCAGGATCTGGCGAGCCATTTCGACCACGATGTAGTCGGCTTCCAGCAATCCGTTCTGCAGGTCGTCGGTGTAGCGAGACAGGCCCTGCAGACAGCTGGGGCATGAGGTCAGCATCTTGATGTTGGCTTTCTCACCGACTGTCCCGGCCGCGCGCAGGGCCGCCTCGCCCTTGCGGATCTCCTCTTCCTTGCGGAAGCGGATCTGGGTGGAAATGTCCGGGCGGCTCACACCCAGGGTTCCGCTTTCCCCGCAGCAGCGCTCGCTCTTCACCACGGCGTCGCCCACCAGGGCCTTGACCGTCTTCATGGGGTCCTGAAGCTTCATCGGCGTGTGGCAAGGGTCGTGATACAGGTAGCCGCCCTGCCCAGCCGGCAGCGTGATGCCCTTCTCCAGCAGGTACTCGTGAATATCAATGATGCGGCAGCCGGGGAAGATCTCCTCGAATTTGTAGCCCTGCAACTGGTCATAACAGGTGCCACACGAGACCACCACCGTCTTGATGTCCAGGTAGTTCAGCGTGTTGGCCACGCGGTGGAACAGCACCCGGTTGTCGGTGATCATCTGCTCGGCCTTGTCGAACTGGCCCGAGCCACGCTGAGGGTAGCCGCAGCACAGGTAGCCCGGCGGCAGCACAGTCTGCACGCCCGCGTGCCAGAGCATGGCCTGCGTGGCCAGACCCACCTGACTGAACAGACGCTCCGAACCGCAGCCCGGGAAGTAGAAGACCGCCTCGGTCTCACTGGTGGTGGCCTGCGGGTTGCGGATGATGGGGACGTAATTCTTGTCCTCGATGTCCAGCAGCGCGCGCGCCGTTTTCTTCGGCAGCCCGCCGGGCATCTTCTTGTTGATGAAATGGATCACCTGCTCCTTGATGGGAGCGGTGCCCAGCGTGGCGGGGGGCGCGCTGGTCTGCGCCCGGGCCGCGGGCTTGAGCAGGTTATTGGCCAGGCGCTGGGCCTTGAAGCCCACATCCACCATGGCCGAGCGCATGAACTTGATGGTCTCGGGGTTGGTGGCATTGAGGAAGAACATGGCCGCGGCATTGCCGGGGCGGAAGCTCTTCTGGCCCATCTTGCGCAGCAGGTTGCGCATGTTCATCGACACGTCGCCGAAGTCGATCTTCACCGGGCACGGCGTGTAGCACTTGTGGCAGACCGTGCAGTGATCGGCCACGTCTTCGAATTCTTCCCAGTGCTTGATGCTGATGCCGCGGCGCGTCTGTTCCTCGTACAGGAAGGCCTCGATCAGCAGCGAGGTGGCCAGGATCTTGTTGCGTGGGCTGTAGAGCAGGTTGGCACGCGGTACGTGCGTGGCGCACACCGGCTTGCACTTGCCGCAGCGCAGGCAGTCCTTGACCGAGTCGGCGATGGCGCCGATGTCGCTCTGCTGCATGATCAGCGACTCGTGACCCATCAGGCCGAACGAGGGTGTGTAGGCATTGGCCAGATCGGCCTGGCGCACGCTGGCATCGCGCGCCACCAGCGCCTGGTGCGCCGCGCCACGCAGCAGCTTGCCCTTGTTGAAACGCCCCTCGGGGTCGACCTTGGCCTTGTATTCGGCGAACGGGTTCAGCTCGTCGTCGCTGAGGAACTCCAGCTTGGTGATGCCGATACCGTGCTCACCCGAGATCACGCCGTCCAGACTGCGCGCCAGCACCATGATGCGGGCCACCGCCTCGTGCGCGGTCTGCAGCATCTCGTAGTCGTCGCTGTTGACCGGGATGTTGGTATGCACGTTGCCGTCACCGGCGTGCATGTGCAGCGCCACCCAGACGCGGCCCTTGAGCACGCGCTTGTGGATCGCGTTGCATTCGGCCAGGATGGGGCCGAAGGCCGCGCCGCTGAAGATCTGCTGCAGCGGGGCGCGGATCTGCGTCTTCCAGCTGGCGCGCAGCGTATGGTCCTGCAGTTGCGGGAAAAGCGTGTCCACGTCGCGCAGCCAGCCAGCCCACAGGGCGCGCACCTCGCGCACCAGCGCCAGCGCCTGTTGCACACGGTCTTCCAGCAGTTCGGCGTTGGGCAGGTCGTTGGCGTCGTCGGTCTTGCCTAGCGGCAGGCTGCCCCGAGCAAAGAAGGCCTCCAGCGCGTCGCACAGCTTGAGCTTGTTGCGCAGCGAGAGCTCGATGTTGATGCGCTCGATGCCCAGGGTGTACTCACCCATGCGCGGCAGCGGAATCACCACATCTTCGTTGATCTTGAAGGCGTTGGTGTGCTTGGAAATCGCGGCGGTGCGCTTGCGGTCGAGCCAGAATTTCTTGCGCGCCTCGTAGCTGATGGCCACGAAGCCTTCGCCGCTGCGGCCGTTGGCCAGGCGGATCACCTCGCTGGTGGCGCGGGCCACGGCGTCGGCGTCGTCACCGACGATATCACCGATCAACACCATCTTGGGCAGGGTGCCGCGCTTGCTCTTGGTGGCGTACCCCACGGCCTTGAGGTAGCGGTCGTCCAGGTGCTCCAGGCCAGCCAGCAGGGTGCCGCTGCGCTTCTGCTCGGCAAACATGAAGTCCTTGATCTCAACGATCGAGGGCACGCCATCCTTGGGGTTGCCAAAGAACTCCAGGCACACAGTGCGTGTGTGCTCGGGCATGCGGTGCACCACCCAACGGCCGCTGGTGATCAGACCGTCGCAACCCTCTTTCTGGATGCCCGGCAGGCCGCTCAGGAACTTGTCGGTCACATCCTTGCCCAGACCTTCCTTGCGGAAGGTCTTGCCCGGGATGGCCAGCTGCTCGGTGCGCAGGTGGGTCTTGCCGTCGGCGGCGAAGTACTTGAGCTCGAAGGTGGCGACCTCGGCGTCGTGGATCTTGCCCAGGTTGTGGTCCAGGCGGGTGACCTCGAGCCACTCGGCCTGCGGCGTCACCATGCGCCAGCTCACCAGGTTGTCCAGCGCCGTGCCCCAGAGCACCGCCTTCTTGCCGCCGGCGTTCATGGCGATATTGCCACCCACGCAGGAAGCTTCGGCCGAGGTCGGATCGACCGCGAACACGTAGCCCGCACGCTCGGCCGCGTCGGCCACGCGCTGCGTCACCACACCCGCCTCGGTCCACACCGTGGCCACGGGCTGTGCATGACCGGGAATCGAAACGTGCTCGACCTCGGTCATCGCTTCGAGCTTCTCGGTGTTGATGACCACGCTCTTCCAGGTCAGCGGGATGGCGCCGCCGGTATAGCCGGTGCCGCCCCCGCGCGGGATGATGGTCAGGCCCAGCTCGACGCAGCCCTTGACCAGGTGGGCCATCTCGGCTTCGGTGTCGGGCGTGAGCACCACGAAGGGGTACTCCACCCGCCAGTCGGTCGCATCGGTCACGTGCGACACGCGCGAGAGACCGTCGAATTTGATGTTGTCCTTGGCAGTCAGCTTGCGCAGCACCTTGTTCGTGCGCTGACGCAGTTCGGCCATCTCTTCAAAAGAGCGGGCAAACGACTCGACCGCCCCTCTGGCCGCGGTCAGCAGTTGGCCCACCAAGGCGTCACGTGCCGGGTCGTCCCGCGGCGTCCGGCGCTTTTGGACCTCACCCAGACGGTGATGCAAGGCATCGACCAGCGCCGAACGGCGCTTGGGGTTGTCCAGCAGGTCGTCCTGCAGGTAGGGATTGCGCTGCACCACCCAGATGTCGCCCAGCACCTCGTAGAGCATGCGGGCGGAACGGCCTGTGCGGCGCTCGTTGCGCAACTCATCAAGCAGCGCCCACGCCTGGGAGCCAAGCAGGCGCAAGACAATCTCACGATCCGAAAACGACGTGTAGTTGTAAGGGATCTCGCGAAGCCGGGGGGCGTCAGCCGCCTCGGCTGCCTGCAGGGACAGTGGGGTGGGGGCGTTCATGGGAGCTGGAGTCTCTCAGCAGGGACCGCTGAACCTTTGATGGTACCTCAGCGACACATGGGCCCACTCGCCCTATGGAAACCCCTGTTGTCATGTGCCATAAACGCGGTTGCAATGTTTTTGACACATTCAGACCGTAGCCTTCGCGGCTTGCACAACAACCTCAGGAGAACACGTCATGCGCCTTCCTTCACTTCGCAGCATTTCCCTGGCCATCGCACTCGGCACCCTGGGTACGGGTTCTGCCCTGGCCCAGACCGAGATTCAGTGGTGGCACTCCATGGGAGGCGCGCTCGGCGAGTGGGTCAATGACCTGGCGAAGGATTTCAACGCCAGCCAGAAGGAGTACAAGATCGTGCCCACCTTCAAGGGCAGCTACGACGAGTCGATGACGGCGGCCATCGCTGCCTTTCGCGCCGGCAATGCCCCCCACGTCCTGCAGGTCTTTGAGGTGGGCACCGCCACGATGATGGCCAGCAAGGGGGCCATCGTGCCCGTGGGCGAAGTGATGAAGAAGGCGGGCGTCACTTTCGATGCCAACGCCTACGTGCCCGCCGTGGCTGGCTACTACACTGCCCCCAACGGCCAGATGCTGAGCTTCCCCTTCAACAGCTCGACCACGGTGTTCCACTACAACAAGGACGCCTTCAAGGCGGCCGGCCTTGACCCCAACAGCCCGCCGAAGACCTGGCCCGAAGTGGCACTGGCGGCAGGCAAGCTCAAGGCCGCGGGTCACAAGTGCCCGTTCACCACCAGCTGGGTCAGCTGGACCCAGCTCGAGAGCTTCTCGGCCTGGCACAACACCGAGTTCGCGACCAAGGGCAACGGCATGCGCGGCATCGATGCCCGCCTGAGCTTCAACTCGCCGCTGCATGTGCGCCACATCGAGAACCTGGGCAACATGGCCAAGCAAGGCCTGTTCGTGTACAAGGGTCGTGGCAACGCCGCGGACGCCACCTTTGTCTCGGGCGAATGCGCCATGACCACGGGTTCGTCGGCGCTGTACGGCAACATCAAGCGCAACGCCAAGTTCGAGAGCGGTATCTCCACCCTGCCCTACTACCCGGATGTCCCCGGTGCACCCCAGAACACCGTCATCGGTGGTGCCAGCCTGTGGGTGATGGCTGGCAAGAAGGAAAACGAGTACAAGGGGGTGGCCCAGTTCTTCGCGCACCTGTCCAAGGCCGAGGAAGCGGCCAAGAGCCACCAGCGCACCGGCTATCTGCCGCTGACCAAGGCCTCCTACGAGCTGACGGAAAAAGCCGGCTTCTACAAGCAGAACCCGGGTACCGACGTTTCGGTGGAACAGATGATCCGCAAGACCACCGACAAGTCGCGCGGCATCCGTCTGGGCAACTTCGTCCAGATCCGCACCATCAACGATGAGGAACTGGAGCAGGTCTGGGCCGGCAAGAAGTCGGCCAAAGAGGCACTTGACACCGCTGTGAAGCGCGGCAACGAACAGCTGGAGCGCTTCCAGAAGGCCAACCAAGGCAAGATGTAATCATGGACCCGGCGGCGCGCCGCCGGGTCGCCTTTCTTTGACACCGCCCGAGGAATGTCCTGCCGGGCGGTGTTGCCTTTGATGGATCTCCATGGAAAAACGCGTCCGATTTCAGTCTGCCTGGCTGCCCTGGCTGCTGGTGGCCCCGCAGATGGCGATTGTGCTGGTCTTCTTCTTCTGGCCGGCTGCCCAAGCCCTGTACCAGAGCGTGCTTCAGCAGGATGCCTTTGGCACCTCCACCGAATACGTGGGCCTCGAAAACTTTGAGCGGCTGTTCAGCGATGACACCTACCTGGCGTCCTTCAAGACCACCGCCATCTTCTCGGTGCTGGTGGCTGTCTGCGGGTTGAGTATCGCGCTGCTGCTGGCGGTGATGGCCGACCGGGTCATCCGAGGGGCCGGTCTGTACAAGACGCTGCTGATCTGGCCCTATGCCGTGGCACCCGCGGTCGCCGGTGTGCTCTGGGTGTTCATGTTTGCTTCCCCCATGGGTGTGGTGGCCTACGCACTGCAGGTGGTGGGCGTGGAATGGAAC
>JAJPEW010000289.1 GCA_021166755.1 Hydrogenophaga sp.
GCGGGTGAACACGATGGCCCGGCTGCCTTGCGAGAACTGCAGCTCGGCGCTGAGCACCACGCTGGCCACGCCGTGGCGCGCCAGCTCCAGCGCCGTGACCATGCCCGCCGGCCCGCTGCCGACGATGACCACCTTCTGGCGCGGCTGCGCCCCGTGCTGCGAGGGCAGCCAGGGCTGGAACACCTCATACGGGTAATAGATCGACGGACGCGGCTGCGTCGTGGGTTGGTGCATCTGGGTTGTCTCCGGCGCTCTGTTTTCGGTTTCCGCGAATTCTGGCGCATTTTAGTTGCGCACGCAACTATTTCCGACCATGCAGAGGGATTGGCCAAACCCGCCAATCACCTGAAGGACAATGCACCTATGAGCGAGCGCAGCCCTTCCCCACCCGCCCTGGAGCGGTTTTTCACCTACCGCCTGAACACCCTGGCCAAGCTCAACGACATGGCCACCCACGCCCTGTACACCGCCGAGCTGGGATTGGGCCTGTCGGAGGCCCGGACGCTGTCTTCCATCGGGTCTTTTCCCCAGCTCACCGTGAATCAGCTGGCTTTTGAGGCCAACCTGGACAAGGGCCAGGCCAGCCGGGCGGCCCAGTCGCTGGTCGACAAGGGATTGGTCCAGAAAGTGGCCAGCCCGCTGGATGGCCGCAGCGTCTTCCTGGCCCTCACACCCAAGGGCAAGACACTCTGGCGCAAGGTCATGGTGCTGGTGGAACAGCGCAACGACGAGCTGACCCGGTGCCTGAGCGACGAGGAATACGACCAGCTGCTGGACATGTTCGCGCGCATGCTGGCGCAAGCCAAGGCGGGCCAGCAGACCGGCAGGACCTGAGCGTGGCGGCGCCTGGTCAGCGCCGTCGCCGCGGGTCCGATGGCATGGCCGACGACCCCGCTTTGCCGGTCTTGCCCGCCGGACGCAAGCTGGACTGAAGCTGCTCCAGCCAGAGCAGGGTGTCGGCATGGGCGAGGAAGCGGCGCAGGTAGTGGGGTGACAACTCCCCCATCAGCGCCAGGTTCCCGCTCATCAATCGCTGGGGATTGAGCGGACCGGCATTCTGGGGCGCACGCTGCAGGGACTGCCGCACCTGGCCCTCGGCACTCAGACGCTCCCAGGTTTCCCGAAAGCGGGCTGCGCTGCGCAGATCCGGCCAGGGTCCCGCTCCCGGGTCCAGCGTGCCCCTCGCCTGCCGGGACGCCTGGTCCAGATGGGCATGGAGGGCGGCCAACGGGGAACCGGCCTCGCCAGCAGAGGATGCGGGCTTGGTCATGAACGTCCCGCCGACGGCGTCGCCGCGTCGCGTTCCTGGGTGGCGTTGCCGCCGGCACCGGCGCCGGCGTTCGCACGGGGCACCGGTGCCATCTCCACCCGGCGGTTGAGCGCACGCCCTTTCTCGTCGGCGTTGCTGGCCACCGGCTGCTCGGCGCCGAAGGCCGCACTGAAGACGCGTGCACGCGGCATCCCCTGGGCAATGAGGGTGCGGGACACCGTCAACGCCCGCTGGGCAGACAGCTCCAGGTTGTCCTTGAACCGGGTGTTGCTGGCGCTGATGGGTTTGTCGTCGGTGAAGCCGCTCACCATCAGCAGTTCATCGCGCTCGCCCAGGTACACCTGCAAGGGCGGCACCAGCGCCTGCAGCAACTGCTCGCCTTCGGGACGCAACTGCGCCGAGTTGAAGTCGAACAGCACGCTGCCACTGATGCCGATGCGACCGTTGTTCAAAGTCACCCGACCACTGGCCAGCGGCACGGCCAGAGCCTTTTCCAGTGCCATGCGACGGGCTTCCTCCTGCTGGCGCCTCTCGATCTCCACCTGCAGGCTGTTGACCAGGTCCACCTGGGTGAGCAACACGCCGATGAACACCAGCACGAATGCGCCCACCAGCCCGGCCATCAGGTCACCAAACACCGCCCAGACGGGGGCCGTGGCTTCGGGCGCCTCGTCATCGGGGCCCTCAGCCCCACCCCACGGGTCATGGAAGGCACCCATCACGCCGCTCCGGCCGTGGCCTTGACGGGTCCGCGAAGACGCCGCAGGTCTTCCACGATGCCTTGCTGGGCGCTGATGCTCAGGTCAATGACCTCGCGCGCCTGGGCCACGTAGTAGGCCAGCTGTTCATCGCTGCGCGTGAGCGACTGACCGATCGCCTCCTCCACCCGCCGGAGGCCCTGCACCAGCTGTTCGTGGCTGGCCGCCAGCTGCCCGGTGCCTGCCTGGAAGGCCTCACCCAGCGCACCCAGCTGGGCGGCACTGGCGGCCGCCTGCTCGGCCATCGCCTCGGCACGTCCGGACTGCGCGCCGACCGTGTCGGCAAACTGCTGCCCCACCCGTTCGAGCACGCTGGAGGCGGATCCCACCAGGTTCTCGATGGCGGCACGCTGCTCGGCCGTGGTCTGCTGCACCTGCTGCAACAGCTGACCCATCTGCCCCACCAGGTCGGCCCGTTCGGCCAGCGTGGCGTTGTCCCGCTCGGCCAGGCGGCTCATCTGCTCGCGCAACTGGGCAATTACCTCGGCCGCCGCCTTGGGGGCCTCGGATGCCGTCTGCATCAGTCGCGCCATGGGCGCTTCCAGAGCGTTCCCCAGGGTGGCCAGTTGTGTCGCCAGCGCCGCCTGCAGTTCGGCCAGGCGCTGCACGGCCGCATCACCGCGCACCGCCTCGTCGTTGCGCAGGGCCTGAAGTTGCTGCCCGATGCTGGCCTGCCAGCTGCCCTGCTGCTCGACCAGCCGTTGCTGGTGCTGGACTTCGGTCTCGCGCAGGGCCGAGAGCTCCTGGCGCCAAAGGGCCGCCAGCTCGTCCATGCGCTGACCATGCTGCTGCACCCAGGCCGCTTCGGATGCCGCGCGGGCCTGCACCAGGGCTTCGGTCTGGGCCAGCAGGCGTGAAATGCCCTCCAGTCCCTGGTCAAGCTGCCGGGTGCTTCGTTCGGTGATGGCCCTGGCGGTCTCCTCCAGGGCCTGCATCATGGCCTGCTGCTGGGTCTGGGCCAAGCTGCCCGCCTGCTGCCAGCCGGCCTGCAGCGACTGCGTCACGCCCTCCAGCGCTGCCATGAGCGACGCCTGCTGGCTCTGGTCCATCTGGAGACGCTGTGCCTGGGCCTGCTCCTGGGCGGTCTGCACCTTGTGCAGCCATTGTTCGGCGCGAGACTCGAAGCTGGCATGCAGCTGGGTGAGGGATTGCTCCTGCAGCGCCAGCAATTGCCGGGCATCGTCGGCGTGCTGCTTCAGTGCCTGGGTCCAGGTCTCGGTCACCGCGGTGGTGGTGACGGCAAAGCGCTCCGACAGCCCGGACAGCTGTGCCTGGACCGCAGCGCCCACGCCTTCGTGCAGACGCAGGGACTCGGCAGCCACACGGCTCATGGCCTGCTGCACCACCGGCTGCAGGCTGTCGGTGGCGGTGCGGGCACTGGCGGCCAGGCTCTCGCGCAGCGAGCGCTCGACCGACTGGGCCAGGCCGGTGTAGGCCGTCGCCGCCTCACGCTGGAACTCGGCCTGGCGGGCCAGCAACTGCTCGTCGAGCTGCCGGCTGCGCTGCTCCATCTGCTCGATCAGCGTCTGCAGGTGCCGGGCCGCGGCCGGCATGGCTTCGGCCTGGCGTTGCAGGGCTTCGAAACTCTGCTGTCGCTGATGCGCGGCCGAGAACGGCCGCAGTGTGGTGGCCACCAGGCCATCCAGCATCCGCAGCGCGCGGGTGCGTTCACGTCGCGCCAGGGTCGTCATGAGGCCCAGCATGGCCGAGGTGGCCACGCCAGCCACCGAGGTCCCGAACGACAGCCCCAGGCCCTTGATCGGCGCGGCCAGTGCGCTGCGGATGGCCGACAGGTCGGCCGACCCCTCCAGAGCAAACACCGCCCCCTTGAACGTCACCACCATGCCCAGAAAAGTCCCCAGCATGCCCAGCATGACCAGCAGACCAATCAGGTAGGGGGTGAGCGTGAGTGCCGGGAAGGCAACCCGATCACCCTCGACACGCTGGCGGACGGCCCCCTGCAGGGAGTCAGGCACACGGGTCAGCCAGTCGGACAAGCGCTCCAGGGGCTGTGGCACGTCGGCCATGGCCGTCTGCAGGGCTGCGGTCGCCTGTGAATAGCGGCGCAACTCCCAGACACCCCCCAGAAAGACAGCGCCAATCAGCAGCGTCATGCCCAGGGCAAACGCACTGGAGCCGACAAAACCGCTGGCCACCCAGGCCACCACCGCCAGGCCAGTCACCAAGGCGCCCGCAGACAGGACGCGATGCAAACGCGAAGAATCAGTCATCATGTTCCAGGGATTCGATCAGACCCATGACCGGTTGCAACCGCAGGTCCAGCTCGGCCAGCAGGATCTGTTCGAACTCGTCGGCAAAGGCCTGCAGCCAGCGTGGGTCATGGGGGGTGTCAGAGGTGGCGACCGCCTGCCGCAGGGCGGCAAATCGGGCTTTCAGCAAGGCTGGCAGCTGGGACAGCAGCCGCTGCTCACGTCCGCCAAAGAGGGTCTGCATGTGGGCATCGAGCGCAGCCAGGCGCGCGTGATCCGGCGACGATTGGGCCAGGGCCTGGCGCACGTGGTCGCGCAGGGCGTCCACCGACAACTCCATGCGACGCTGCTGCTCGTGCAGGCGCTGATGGTAGAAGGCGAACTCGGTGTCGGGATCACTGGCGTCAGGGCGGTGCGTCGGATCGCGGCGAAGGATCGATTGCGTCAGCACCGCTTGCACGCGCTGCAACTCGGCCTGCAGGTTGGCACGAAGCGCCTGGGTCGGTACCGTTGTGGAACGCTGCCGCCTCGACGCCGCAGCGCCGGCGGCGTCCACCGCCCCGGTCGCCGCATGCAGCGCAATGGCTTCCTTGACATTGAGCCATTGGCCGAGCCGCTCCGCCACGTCCTGCCGCGGTCCGTCGACAGGCGCAGGCAACCAGCGCGCCAACTGTCGCGCCAGGGCGGAGGCAGGTACGGACGGCAAACGGTCGAGCAAAATGGTCCACGGTACCCGGAGTCGGGCACGAGCAACAGGGTTGACAGGGAGGAAACCGTCCCACGAACGTGGCCGGCGTGTTCCGCAGCCGGTGGGCCGATGGCAACCCTCTATTAGAAACGATGTCTTCGGCGGGTTTGTAACCGCCGATCCGGGGCCGCCGCGCGGGACACGGCGGACGTCACTTCACCAGAATCGCCCGGAAGTCGTTGACATTGGTGTGGGTTGGCCCCGTCACGACCAGATCCCCCAGTGGCTCGAAGAAGCCGTAGGCATCGTTGCGGGCCAGATGATCCCCGACCTTCAACCCGAGGACGGCCGCGCGGGCCAGGGTGTCTGGCGTCACCACCGCACCCGCGTTGTCCTCCATGCCGTCGATGCCATCGGTGTCGCCGGCCAGGGCCCAGACACCGGGCTGGCCACCCAGCGCCTGTGCCAGACCCATGCAGAACTCGCCCGCCCGTCCGCCCTTGCCCCTGGGCTGGTCCGGGGCACGGGGACGCACCGTCACCGTGGTCTCCCCGCCGCTCAAGATGACGCAGGGCGTCTCGAAGCTGCTGCGCCCCAACGCCGCCGAGCGGGCGAGCGCCGCGTGCACCTTGCCGACTTCCCGCGATTCGCCCTCGATCTCATCGCTGAGGATGTAGGCACGCAGACCCAGACTGCGTGCCGCGGCGGCAGCGGCCTCCAGGCTCTGCTGCGGCGTGGCGATCAGGTGCGTTTCGCAGCGCGCCAGTCGCGGATCGCCGGGTTTGGGGGTTTCCAGCTCGGCGCGCTCAAGCTGCGCCCGGACCGCAGGCGGCACCTCTATGCCGTAGCGGCGCAGGATGTCCAGGGCATCGGCGCAGGTGGTCGCATCGGCCACGGTCGGGCCACTGGCGATCACGCTCACGTCGTCACCGGGCACATCGCTGATGGTCAGCGTCACCACACGGGCCGGTGCACAGGCGGCCGCCAGGCGCCCTCCCTTGATGCGGGAGAGATGCTTGCGCACGGTGTTCATCTCGCCGATGTGCGCGCCGCTCTCCAGCAGTTGGCGGTTGATGCACTGTTTGTCTTCCAGGGTCAGGCCTTCGCATGGCAGCGTCAGCAGGGACGATCCACCGCCCGAGATCAGGCACAGCACCAGGTCGTCCTCGGTCAAGCCCTGCGTCAGTGCCAGGATGCGCTGCGCCGCCGCCAGACCGGCCGCGTCGGGCACCGGGTGCGCGGCTTCCACGACCTCGATCCTTTCGTGCACCCCCGACGGCCGCGGCGGTGTGTGTCCGTAGCGCGTGACTACCAGACCCGACAGCGGCGCATCCTGCGGCCACAGGGCCTCCACCGCGTGCGCCATCGCGCCACCCGCCTTGCCCGCCCCCAGCACCAGGGTGCGCCCTTTCGGGGGCCGAGGCAGATGGACCGCGGTGTTGTTCAGCGGCAGCGCGCGCTGCACCGCCACGTCGTACAGGTGGCGCAGCAGCGCGCGGGGATCGTCAAGGCTGGGGAGCTTCATGGGGTTGTCAGTCTAGCCGCCGCAGGCCGCACCGGGAGGGCGCGCTCATCCTTGACCACCTCCATCACCACATAGGTGTGGGTCTGCTTGACAGAGGGCAGCCCCGAAATGTGCTCGCCCATGACTTTGCGGTATTCGTTGATGTCCCGGGTGCGCACCTTGAGCAGGTAGTCGAAATCCCCCGCGATCATGTGGCAGGACTCGATCTCGGGGATGCGGCGCACCGCCTCATTGAAACGGTGCAGGTCCTGCTCGGTGGTGCTGGAGAGCAACACCTGCACCAGCACCACATGACCGGCACCCACCGCGTCGGCGTCCAGTGCCGCGTGATAGCCCCGGATCACACCCGCCTTCTCCAGGCGACGGACCCGCTCGGCGCAAGGCGTCTTGGTCAACCCGACACGACGGGAGAGTTCCACGATGGACAGCCTGGCATCTGCCTGCAGCTCCTGGAGGATTTTCTGGTCGATGCGATCCATTTTTCAGAAGACTTTTCGTCTTTTTATACGCGCTATGTCAGCCATTATGGCTTTATCAATCTCAAATTCAGAGCCAAAAACTACCGTAAATTCGAAACAATTCAGGCCATTGACGTGACTGATGAGCAGCCGTCATCCGCCCTGGAGACCCCGCATGAACGCACCCGACACCCACCTGATCACACAGCCCGCGCCGTCCCGCGGTGCCGCCGCCCTCCCGGCACAGCCGCGCCCGGCGCTTCGCGTGCACATCGACGACGCCTGGCGCCTGCCCGAACCGGTGTGTGTGCCGCCACTGGTGGAGGCGGCCCGGCTCGATCCCGCTTTGCAGGCACCAGTGCGCCAGCTGGCCCATGACCTGGTCACCGGCTTGCGCAGCGTACGCACCCGCTCCAGTGGCGTCGATGCCCTGATGAAGGAGTTCTCCCTCTCCAGCCAGGAGGGCGTGGCCCTGATGTGCCTGGCCGAGGCCTTGCTGCGCGTGCCTGACAAAGCCACCGCCGACCGGCTAATCCGAGACAAACTGTCCGACGGGGACTGGCGCTCGCACATCGGCAACAGCCCCTCGCTATTCGTCAATGCGGCCACCTGGGGCCTGCTGATCACCGGCCGGCTCGTATCCACCAGCAGCGAGGAAGGCCTGTCGTCCGCGCTGACGCGGCTCGTGGCCCGTGGCGGCGAACCCCTGATCCGCAAGGGCATGGACCTGGCCATGCGCATGCTGGGCGAACAGTTCGTGACCGGTCGCGACATCGACGAAGCGCTTCGACGGGGACGCGAGCATGAGGCCAAGGGCTACCGCTATTCCTTCGACATGCTGGGCGAAGCCGCCATGACCGCGCAGGACGCCGAGCGCTACTTCGGCGACTACGAACGCGCCATCGCGGCCATCGGTGCGGACAGTCGTGGCCGTGGCGTGGTGGATGGCAATGGCATCTCGGTGAAGCTGTCCGCCCTGCACCCGCGCTACAGCTGGTCACAGCGCGAGCGTGTGCTGGCCGAGCTGCTGCCCCGACTGAAGGCGCTGTGCCTGCAGGCTCGCGGGCATGACATCGGTCTGAACATCGACGCCGAAGAAGCCGACCGTCTGGACATCTCGCTGGACCTGCTCGAAGCCCTGGCCACTGACCCTGAGCTGGGCGGATGGAATGGTTTGGGCTTTGTGGTGCAGGCTTACCAGAAGCGCGCGCCGCGCGTGCTCGACTTCGTCATCGATCTGGCCCGGCGCAGCGGACGGCGAATGATGGTCCGCCTGGTCAAGGGCGCCTACTGGGATGCGGAGATCAAGCGCGCCCAGATCGACGGGCTGGCGGGCTACCCGGTGTTCACGCGCAAGGTCTATACCGACGTGTCCTATCTGGCCTGCGCCCGCCAGTTGCTGGCCGCGCGCGATGTGGTGTATCCCCAGTTTGCCACCCACAACGCCCAGACACTGGCCACCATCGTGCACCTGGCCCAGACCGATGGCCGGCCCTGGCAGCCCGGCGACTATGAGTTCCAGTGCCTGCACGGGATGGGCGAACCGCTCTACGACCAGATCGTCGGGCACCCCCAACGGCATCGGCTGGTCAGGATCTATGCCCCTGTGGGCAGTCACCAGACCCTGCTGGCCTATCTGGTGCGGCGGCTGCTGGAAAACGGTGCCAACACCAGCTTTGTCAACCGCATCGTGGACGAGCGCGTTCCCGTGGAGGAACTGATTGCCGACCCGGTCGAACAGGCCTCGGCCCTCGGGGGCGCGCCTCACCCGAGGATCCCTCTGCCCCGCGACCTGTTCGCCCCGCTTCGAGCCAATTCGGCCGGGCACGACCTGGCCAGCGAAGCTGCGCGGGAACGCATCGGTCGCGCGCTGGCGCGCTCACGGCATGAGGCATTCGAGGCGGGTCCCATCGTGGCGGGCACGCCGACCGCCGTCGGGCCGTCCGTGGCGGTGTACAACCCGGCCGATTTGGGCGAAACCGTCGGCACGGTTCGGGAAAGCACCACCGATGACATCGGGCAGGCATTGCACACCGCCACGGAGGCCGCCAATACCTGGGCCACCACACCCGCCGCCGACCGCAGCGCGCTGCTGGAGACCGCCGCCTCGCTGTTCGAGCAGAACGCCGACACGCTGCTGTCCCTGGCGGTGCGCGAAGCCGGCAAGTCATGGGCCAACGCGGTGGCTGAACTGCGCGAGGCGGTGGACTTCCTGCGCTATTACGCGCAGCAGTCGCGCGGCTTCGATGCGGCCTGCCATGTGCCCCTGGGTCCGGTGCTGTGCATCAGCCCCTGGAACTTCCCTCTGGCCATCTTCACCGGGCAGGTGGCGGCGGCCCTGGCCGCCGGTAACCCGGTATTGGCCAAGCCGGCCGAGCAGACGCCCCTGATCGCGGCCTTTGCGGTTCGGCTCCTGCATCAGGCGGGCATCCCCCCGGCCGTGCTGCAGCTGCTGCCCGGTCAGGGCGAAACCGTGGGCGCGGCCCTGGTGGCGGATGCACGGGTGCGTGGCGTCATGTTCACCGGCTCCACCGAGGTGGCCGCCATCATCCACCGCACACTGGCCTCGCGCGGCGGCCAGGTGCCGCTGATTGCCGAGACGGGCGGGCAGAACGCCATGATCGTGGACTCGACCGCCCTGCCCGAGCAGGTCGTCACCGATGTGCTGGCGTCGGCCTTTGACTCCGCGGGCCAGCGTTGCTCGGCCCTGCGCGTGCTCTGCCTGCAGGAGGAGATCGCCGATGGCGTGCTGCACATGCTGCGTGGCGCCATGAGCGAACTCAGCCTGGGCAACCCGGCCGATGTCCGGGTGGACATCGGCCCGGTGATCGATGCGCAGGCGCGTCATGGCCTGGAGAACCACGTGGCCGCCATGCAGACCCGTGGCGCCCGGGTGACGCGTTTGCCCCTGCCCCCCGCGTGTGCCCGGGGCACTTTCGTGGCCCCCACGGTGATCGAGATCGATCGCCTGGCCGATCTGGGGCGTGAGCAATTTGGCCCGATCCTGCACGTGCTGCGCTACCGGGCGGCCAATCTGGACCGCCTGATCGACCAGATCAACGCCAGCGGCTATGGCCTGACCATGGGCGTGCACACCCGCATCGACGAGACGGTCGACCAGGTCGCCAGCCGCGCCCATGTCGGCAACCTGTACGTCAACCGCAACATCATTGGCGCCGTGGTGGGCGTGCAGCCCTTCGGCGGCGAGGGGCTGTCAGGGACCGGGCCCAAGGCGGGTGGCCCGCTGTACCTGCACCGCCTGCTGGCGCGGACCGGCGGTCCGGTCCTTGGGGATGGCGCATCCGCTGTCGCTGAGACCCCTGAAAGCCACAGCGCGGATGAACACCTGCAATGCCTGCAGACCTGGCTGGACAGCGCAGGACGGCAGTGGCTGGAAGGCGATGAGCTGTTGGCCCTGCGCGACCAGGCCGATGCCTACCGCACACGGCGCATCACCGGCCTGCGGCTGGC
>JAJPEW010000328.1 GCA_021166755.1 Hydrogenophaga sp.
CCCCGATCAGGCTTTCGCGCAGCACGCCGGCCTTGCGCTCGCTGGCCACGAACCACAGGTGCCGGGGTTGCAGCGCCAGGGCCGAGCGCAGCGCGGGCAGGTCGCGCCGACCCTGGGTCGCGACCACGACCAGACCGCCCGGTGCCACGGCCGCGCTCACCGTTTCGCTGCGGTCGCTGCCGACCACGCGCGCCGCCTCGGGGAAGTCGTCCGCCTGCGCACCCTCGGCCACGAGCACCGCCTGCAGGCCCACGCGCGGGGCCAGTCCGGTCAGTGCGCGCGCCACCGGCGAGTCGCCGAACACCACCAGCTGCGGGGCGGGCAGCACCGGGTCGATGAACAGCTCCAGCGTGCCGCCCGAATGGCAGGCCATGCCGAACTCCAGCACGTCACCCAGGGTGCGCTCGGCGGTTTCGTCGGTGGGGGCGATGCGGATGGTCTGCGGCTGCCCGCTGTCCAGCGCCTGACGCACGGTCTTGACGACCGCGGGCTGGGCACAGCCACCGCCGATCCAGCCGTGGATCTGGCCGTCCGCGGTGACCAGGGCCTTGTCACCGGCCTTGGCCGAGGTGGGGGCCTGGGCGCGCAGCACGGTCACCAGCGCAAAGGCTTGTTCGGCGGTGTGCAGCCGGGCGGCCTGTTCGATCCAGTCGTGGCGGTTCATGGTCGTCTCCTTCAATGCAGCAGGTGCCGGGCGGCCGCCAGATCGGCCAGGCTGGCCAGCGGCACGAAACGTTGGATATGGCTGCGCGCGCCCTGCAGCGCCGCCGCAGCGGGCAGGGTGCGCGTGGGGTGGAACCAGGTGATGCGCGCGCCGTGGCCGCGCAGGCTGCGCAGCGCATCGGCCAGCTGACCCGGTTCGTCGGTGTCGAAGCCATCGGACATGACCCAGACGTGCGCACCGCGCCGCAGCTGGGCGCGGGCGTGCACGCGGGCAAAGTCTTGCAGGCTGGCAGCGATGCGGGTGCCGGCACCGAAGCCGGCGGTCACCGCGTTGATCTTTTCCTGCACCGTGGCCGAGTCGCGCTGCATCAGCGGCGTGACCTCGGCCAGCCGGGTGTGAAACACGAACACCCGCGCTTGCGCAACCTGGGCAAAGGCCCGCGCCACGCGCAGGAAGAGGGCCGCGTGCGACTCCATCGAACGGCTTACATCGGCCAGGATGAACAGGCGCGGCGGCTCTTCGCGTCGAACCTGCCAGGCTGGTGCCAGCGGTTCGCCGCCCCAGGCCACGCTGCGCCGCAGCGTCCGGCGCAGGTCCAGTCGCTGGCCGCGCTCCACGCTGCGCCAGCGGCGCGTGGGCAGCGGGCGCAGCTGCGCGGTGATCTGCCGGGCCAGCCGTTGCAGTTCGCCCAGTTCCTGCGGCAGCCAGGTCTGGCCGTCCCGCCGGTGCAGTGCTTCCACCTGAGGCCCGTGGCGGCTGGCACCGCCCATGGCGCGCGGGCTGCCGACGTCGCTGTCGCCCTGACCCGCGTTCGGTGCGTCGGCCGCGGTGTGCGGGCCAGACTTGGCAGGCGAGGGCGGCTGCTGCGCGCTGCCCATCTGCTCGCGCATCTGCTCGACCGCCTGCCGCAGGTCGCGCGAGGAGCGGGTCTGCCCGCTCACCCGCACCGTGCCGCGCAGGCGCTCGGGGTGCCAGTACCGATCGAACAGGTCGGGCCACAGCCGCCACTCGCGCGCGCTGTGGCAGGCAATGCCGCGCCAGGCCGCACGAACCGGTGCTTCCCGCAGGCCGCCCAGCCGCAGCGCAGCCTGCAGCATGGCCTGCTGTTCGGCCACGCCCACGGTCAGTCCGTGGTCTCGCAGCAGCGCGGCGAAACCGGCCAGGGTCTCGCTGGGGGGCAGGGCCGGCGACAGGTTCATGATGCGGCGGCGTTGGCCGGTGCCTTCTCGGCCACCCCCACGGTGCGCCGGCCTTCGATCAGCTGTCGGGTGCGGTCCGTGCCCAAGGCAAAGCGGTCTTCCCGCGTCTTGAGCAGGCAGCCCAGCGTGGTCAGCAACACTGCCATGTCCTCGGGCAGGGCATGGTGGTTCATGCGGTGCAGGGCGCGCACCCAGTCCAGCGTTTCGGCAATGCCGGGCGTCTTGGACAGATCCTCGTGGCGCAGGCGCTGCACAAACTGCACGGCGTCTTCCACCAGCCGCGTGTCCGCATCGGGCAGGGCGGTCTTGACGATGGCGATCTCGCGCGACAGCGTCGGGTAGTCCAGGTGGTGGTACAGGCAGCGGCGCCGCAGCGCGTCCGACAGTTCGCGCGTGCCGTTGCTGGTCAGGATCACACGCGGGACGTGCTTCGCGCGCAGCGTGCCGATCTCGGGCACGGTGATTTGGTACTCGGCCAGCACCTCCAGCAGGAAAGCCTCGAAGGCCTCGTCGGCGCGGTCGATCTCGTCGATCAGCAACACGCAGGGGCCGTCCTGGCTGATGGCCTTGAGCAAGGGGCGCTCCAGCAGAAAACCGCGACTGAACAGGTCGGCCTCCCGCACCGCGCCGGGTTGCCCGTCGTGCAGCCGGATGGCCATCAGCTGGCGGCCGTAATTCCACTCGTAAGCCGCCTGCGCCAGGTCCAGGCCTTCGAAGCACTGCAGCCGCACCAGCTCCGCACCCTCGGCCCGCGCAAGAGCCTGGGCCAGCGCGGTCTTGCCCACCCCCGCGTCACCCTCGAGCAACAGTGGCCTCTGCAACTCACCCGCGAGCCACACCGTGGTGGCCAGATCTTCGTCGGCCAGGTAGCCGGCGCGCTGCAGCGTTTCGCGCAGCGCGGACGCGGTGGGCGTGGCGGGGGTGTGCATGGTCATGCCTTTTTGCCGAACAGGCCGAGCCACCAGTTCTTGATCAGCGCCCAGACGATGGCCAGGCCGTTGATCTCCTGCGCCACCGGTGCGGGCTTCGCCGTCGGTGCGGCCGGCGCTGCGGCGGTGGACGTCGCAAGCGCTTCCAGCTCGCCACCGAAAGCCGCCGCAGCATCCTGCGCCGCGGCCTGCGAGGCCGGTGCCGGCAGCGCCTGCGCCGCCTGGCGGAAGTTCTCCACGAACTGCGACAGGATCATGTCGGACACCTGGACCATCATGCGGCCCCCGAACTGTGCGAACTTGCCGTTGACGATGACCGCGGCGTCGCCGTGCAGCACGCTGGCCGCCGGGTTGGCCGGGTCGGCCTCGATGGTCGCGGTCAGGTCCATGGACGCGGACGAGCCGCCCTTGTCCGCGCCCTTGCCGCGCAGCACCATCTTGCGGGCCGCCTCGTCCTTTTCCAGCACGTCCACCTGACCACCGAACTGGGCCACGGCCGGGCCGACCTTGACCTTGACACCGCCCTTGTAGGAGGTCTCGGACAGCTGTTCGGTCAGCTCGGCACCGGGCATGCAACCGGCCACGGCCTTGAGGTCGCCAAGGATGGCCCAGGCCCGGCCCGGGTCCACATCCAGTGGGTAGCGTTTGTCGAGTTTGACTTCCATGATCGTCTTGCCTTCACAGGGCCAGGTTGTGTTCCTTGAGGGACTTCCACACCCTGTACGAGGTGTGGGGCATATCCAGGTGCGTCACGCCGACATGGGCGAACGCGTCGACCACCGCGGCGGTGAAGGTGGGAATGGAGCCCACGTGCGGCGATTCGGCCACGCCCTTGGCGCCGATGGGGTGGTGCGGGCTGGGCGTGACGGTGTGGTCGGTCTCCCAGTGCGGCGTTTCCACGGCGGTGGGCAGGAAATAGTCCATCAGCGTGTTGCCCAGCAGGTTGCCCTGCGCGTCGAACGGCATCTGCTGGCCCATGGCCACCGCAAAGCCCTCGGTCAGGCCACCGTGGATCTGGCCCTCGATGATCATCGGGTTGATGCGGGTGCCGCAGTCATCGAGCGCGTAGAAGCGGCGGATCTTGGTCTCGCCCGTGGCACGGTCGATGTCGACCACGCACAGGTAGATGCCGAAGGGGTAGGTGAAGTTCGGCGGGTCGTAGTAGTGCACCGCCTCCAGGCCGGGCTCCAGGCCGGCGGGCGGCTGGTGGTAGGCCTGCCAGGCCACGTCGGCCATGGTCTTGAACTTGCTGTCGTCGCCCTTGACCTTGAAGCGGTCCACTTCCCAGTCGAGGTCGTTTTCGTTGACCTCCAGCATGTGGGCCGCGATCTTGCGCGCCTTCGCGTGGATCTTGCGCGCCGCCAGGGCAATCGCGGCGCCGGCCACCGGTGTCGAGCGCGAGCCGTAGGTGCCCAGGCCGTAAGGTGCGGTGGACGTGTCGCCTTCCTCGACCTGGATCACCTCGCTGGGGATGCCCAATTCGGTCGCGATGATCTGGGCGTAGGTGGTCTGGTGGCCCTGCCCCTGGGTGATGGTGCCCATGCGCGCGATCGCGCTGCCAGTCGGATGGATGCGGATCTCGCAGCTGTCGAACATGCCCACGCCCAGGATGTCGCACATCTTGCTCGGGCCGGCGCCCACCACCTCGGTGAAGGTCACCAGGCCGATGCCCATCAGTGTGGGGCTGTTGGGGTCATCGCGCTTGGCGGCCTGTTCGGCGCGCAGGGCCGGATAGTCCACCGCGTCCAGCACCTTCTTCAGGGCGGTGTGGTAGTCGCCGCTGTCGTATTCGAAGCCGAAGGCGCTGGTGTAGGGGAACTGTTCCTTCTTGATGAAGTTCTTGGCGCGGATCTCGGCCTTGTCCATGTTCAGCTTCTGGGCCAGCACGTCCACCATGCGCTCGATCAGGTAGACCGCCTCGGTCACGCGGAAGCTGCAGCGGTAGGCCACGCCGCCCGGCGCCTTGTTGGTGTAGACGCCCTTGACCGAGCAGTGCGCGGCCGGGATGTCGTAGGAACCCGAGCAGATGTGGAACAGGCCGGCCGGGAACTTGGTCGGGTCGGCGCAGGCGTCGAAGGCGCCGTGGTCGGCCACCACGTTCACCCGCAGGCCCAGGATCTTGCCGTCCGGCGTGGCGGCCAGTTCACCGTCCATGTGATAGTCGCGGGCAAAGGCGGTGGTGGAGATGTTCTCCACCCGGTCCTCGACCCACTTGACCGGGCGGCCGAGCACGATGGAGGCCACGATGGCGCAGACGTAGCCGGGGTAGATGCCGACCTTGTTGCCGAAGCCGCCGCCGATGTCAGGGCTGACGATGCGGACCTTGGATTCAGGAATGCCCGAGAGCATGGACACCACGGTGCGCACCACGTGCGGTGCCTGGCTGGTGATGTAGGTGGTCAGATCACCCTTGATCGGGTCGAAGCTGGCCACGCAGCCACAGGTCTCCAGCGGGCAGGGGTGCACCCGCGGGTAGTACATGTGCTGGCTCACCTTCACCGGCGCGGCGTCGAAGGCGGCATCGGCCGCGGCCTTGTCGCCGGCGGTCCAGGTGAAGATGTGGTTGTGGTGCTCGCGCGGGCCGTGCGCACCGCTGGTCTTGCCGGCCAGGTCTTCACGCAGCACCGGGGCGTCGGGTTTGAGGGCGTCGATCGGGTCGATCACCACCGGCAGTTCGTCGTACTCCACCTCCACGGCTTCCACCGCGTCGGCCGCGATGTAGCGGTCATCGGCAATGACGATGGCCACCTCCTGCATCTGGAAGTGCACCTTCTCGTCGGCCAGCACGGCGGCCACGTCACCGGCCAGCGTCGGCATCCAGTGCAGCTTCAGCGGCTTGAGGTCGTCGGCCGTGAGCACGGCGTGCACGCCGGGCATGGCCAGCGCCGCTTCCTTGTGGATTTTCTTGATACGGCCGTGGGCGATCGGCGAGCGCACGATGTCCATGTGCAGCATGCCGGGCATCTTGATGTCGTCGACATAGTTGCCCTTGCCCTGGATGAAGCGGGCGTCTTCCTTGCGCAGGCGTGAGGCGCCCATGCCGGCCAGGGCCAGTTCGCGGGCCTCGGCGTTTTGTACCGGTGCGTTCATGGTCTTGTCTCCGTTGGTTCTGTGAGTGGCCTCAGGCGGCAGCGGTGGCCTGTTCCTGCAGCTTGCGGGCGGCGTACTGCACGGCCTTGACGATGTTCTGGTAGCCGGTGCAGCGGCACAGGTTGCCGCTCATGCCCATGCGGATCTCGGCCTCGGTCGGGTTCGGGTTCTCCTGCAGGAAGCGGTAGGCCCGCATCAGCATGCCGGGGGTGCAGAAGCCGCACTGCAGGCCGTGCTCCTGGTAGAAGCCTTCCTGCACCGCGTGCAGCACGCCCTTGTTCGCCAGACCCTCGACGGTCAGCACCTCCGAGCCGTCGCACTGCACCGCCAGGTGCGTGCAGCTCTTGACCGAGCGGCCATCGATGTCGACGGTGCAGGCGCCGCAATGGCTGGTCTCGCAGCCGATGTGGGCGCCGGTCAGGTTCAGTTCCTCGCGCAGGAAGTGGATCAGCAGGGTGCGCGGTTCGACCGCCTTCTCCTGCTGCTTGCCGTTGACGTTGACGGTGATCAGTTTCTTGGCCATGGTGTGTCTCCTCGTGTTCAGGCGCAACGGGCCCAGGCGGCGTTCAGTGCCCGCTTGACCATCTGGCCGGCCATGGCGGTCTTGTAGTCGGCGTCGCCGCGCAGGTCTTCGGCGGGTTCGCAGATGGCGGTGGCCGCGTCGGCGGCGGCTTGCACCGCCTCGGGCGTGAAGGCCTTGCCCAGCAGCGCGGCCTCGGCCGCTTCGGCGCGCAGCGCGGTGGGCGCCACATTGGTCAGCGCAATGCGGATATGGCTGACGGTGTTGCCGCTCTTGCGCATCACCACCGCACAGCCGGCAGTGGCCCAGTCGCCCGTCTTGCGCTTGAGCTTTTCATAGGCCCAGCCGGTGCCCTGCGCAAAGGCCGGCACGCGGATCTCGACCATCACCTCGTTCTCTTCCAGCAGGGTCATGTAGGTGCCCAGGAAGAAGCCGTCGGCCGGCACGGTGCGGCGGCCGTTCGGGCCTTCGAGCACGAAGTGCGCCTCCACCGCGATCGACAGCGCCGGGTGGTCGTTGCCCGGGTCACCGTGAGCGATGTCGCCGCCGATGGTGCCGCGGTTGCGGACCTGCGGGTCGGCGATCAGCTTGGCCGCCTCGGACAGCAGGGGTGCCTTGACTTGCAGGATGGGGGAGTTGATCAGGTCGTTCTCGACCGTCATGGCGCCGATCACCACCGTGCTGCCCTCTTCGCGGATACCGCGCAGTTCAGGGATGCGGTTGATGTCGATCAGGTGCTCGGGCTGCGCGAAGCGCAGCTTCATCATTGGCAGCAGGCTGTGGCCACCGGCCAGCAGCTTGGCATCCGAACCATACTGGCCCAGCAGGGCCACGGCTTCGCCGACGGACTTCGGCGCGTGGTACTCGAACCGCGGTGGGATCATGTCTGTCTCCTGTAATGGGTTTTGTCCAAGACAAGAGCCAGTGTAGGAGGGTGCCTTTTCCGACACCACCAGCGGGATTTAGGGGGAAATTGGCATCAGAAGCCGATTTTTCTGCACGAAATGCACGCAGAGCTGCACGAAATGCTCAGATCACGCGGACGTGCACCGGCAATCGGGGTAAATCCCTAGCCGTCAAATGACAGAAATCAATGCCTCGCCAGCAGTCCCAGGGCTTCCCTCAGCCGGCCGACTTCGCTGCGCGAGACCGGAATCGGATCCCTTCGCGCGCCTTTCAGGGCAATCAGCGTCTTGCTGCCTTCTCGCTCGAGGCTGGCGACCGCGTGCAGGTTGACGATGAAACACCGGTGCACGCGCATGAACCGTTCCGGGTCCAGTCGGGCTTCCAGATCACCGATGCTCAGGTTGCAGAAGTGAAACCCGTCCCGGGTCAGCACCCGCGTGTAATGGGCCTGGGACTCCAGGCACAGCACATCCTGCGCGTCCACAAAGGCCACGCGGTGGTTGGCCACCATGGGGATACGCTGCAGCCTCACGCTGCTGGCCGGTTTTTCGGTGGGGGCCGGGGCCTCCTGACTGACCACCTGCGTGACGTCGTAGAACACCAGCACGAAGCCGGTGGTGCTGCCCAGGTGGTCCGCCAGGCGGGTCACTTTGATCAGCAGGACCTGCTCCGGGATGTTGATGATCATGGTCATCGGCACCGCATTGGCCACCGGGCAGCTGGACGCCTGGTCCAGCAGGAAATTCACCTTCGGCTTGGAGCGCTCCGGGTGAAACGAGGTCACCAGCTTGTCGAAGGGCTGCTTTTCGCCCACCGGCAATACCTTGCGGGCGAAGTCGTTCATGGCCAGCACGGTGCGCTGGGCATCCAGGTGGATCACGCCCACCTCGAACTTCTCGAACAGGTAGAGCGGGGAGTTGTGCGCGGGCGTGGCTGCGGTCTTGCCGTCCATCGTTGTCGTCTCCGGTCGCCGGTCGGACGCCAGCGTGGCGCCAGAATAACCCAGACAGACCCATCGCATACACTTTCGGGTTGTCTTTCCGAGGTATTCCATGAGTCTCAAGTGCGGCATCGTCGGCCTGCCCAATGTCGGCAAATCCACCCTGTTCAACGCCCTGACCAAGGCGGGCATCGCGGCCGAGAACTATCCGTTCTGCACCATCGAGCCCAACGTGGGCGTGGTCGAGGTGCCCGATCCGCGGCTGCAGCAGCTGGCCGAGATCATCAAGCCCGAGCGCATCGTCCCGGCCATCGTCGAGTTCGTGGACATCGCCGGTCTGGTGGCGGGTGCTTCCAAGGGTGAAGGTCTGGGCAACCAGTTCCTGGCCCACATCCGTGAGACCGACGCCATCGTCAACGTGGTGCGCTGTTTCGAGGACCCGAACGTCATTCACGTGGCCAACAAGGTCGACCCTATCGCCGACATCGAGGTGATCCAGACCGAGCTGTGCCTGGCCGACCTGGGCACGGTCGACAAGGCCCTGCAGCGCTACACCAAGGCCGCCAAGAGCGGCAACGACAAGGAAGCCGCCGCGCTGGTGGTCCTGCTGACCAAGGTCCAGGCGGTGCTCAACGAAGGCAAGCCCGTGCGCACCCTGGCGCTGGGCGAGCAGGAACAGGCCTTGCTCAAGCCGCTGTGTCTGATCACCGCCAAGCCCGCCATGTTCGTCGGCAACGTGGCCGAGGACGGCTTCGAGAACAACCCCTTCCTCGATCGCCTGAAGGAATACGCCGCCGCGCAGAACGCGCCGGTGGTGGCCATCTGCGCCAAGATCGAGGCCGAACTGTCCGAAATGGACGACGCCGACCGGCTGGAATTCCTCAAGGAACTTGGCCAGGACGAACCGGGCCTGAACCGCCTGATCCGCGCCGGCTTCAAGCTGCTGGGCCTGCAGACCTATTTCACCGCCGGCGTGAAGGAAGTGCGCGCCTGGACCATCCACATCGGCGACACCGCGCCGCAGGCCGCGGGCGTCATCCATGGCGACTTCGAACGCGGCTTCATTCGTGCCCAGACCATCGCCTTTGACGACTACATCGCATTCAAGGGCGAGCAGGGCGCCAAGGACGCGGGCAAGATGCGCGCCGAAGGCAAGGAATACGTCGTCAAGGATGGTGACGTGATGAACTTCCTGTTCAACGTCTGACCCATGAGCGAGCCCGCCGGTCAGGACCCCGAGCGCCTGGCGCGGCGTGTGGCCGCCCAGGTTCCCTGTTCCCGCGCCGAGGCCGAGCGTTTCATCACCGGCGGCTGGGTGCGGGTGGACGGTCAGGTGGTGGACCGGCCCGAGGCCCGGGTTCATTCGTTCCAGCAGGTGGCGCTGGACCCCGATGCCTCGGCCGAGCCATTGCCCCCGGTCACGCTGCTTTGGCACAAACCCGCAGGCGTGGCCTTGCCTGACGGTCTTCATCTGCCCACGGCCCTGGCCCTGTCCTGGCTGGATGCCGGGCACCGCTGGCCTGCCGACCGGCCCGGCGGAGCATTGCCCCGTGCGCAGTTGCACCGCCTGCAACCCCTGATGCCCTTGGCCATGGACGCCTCGGGACTGATGGTGTTCAGCCAGCACCCGGCCATCTCCCGGCGCCTGGTCGAAGGCATGGCCGACCTGGAGCAGGAGTGGCTGATTGATCTGGCCGTGGATACCGCTTTGCCTTCGGCCGAACAGAAGCAGGACTGGCTGGCGCGCCTCAACCGGCCCCAGGGTCCGCAGGCTCTGCGCTTGCCGCCGCTGCGGGCCAGCTGGCAGAGCGACTCACGCCTGCGTCTGGCCCTCAAGGGCTGGACGTCTGCCAATTTGCTGCGGCAGCTGCAGTTGCTGGCCCTGCCGCTGGAGGCGGTCCGTCGCCAGCGCATCGGCCGTGTAGGCATGGCCGGTCTGGCACCGGGTCAGTGGCGTCAGCTCGGCATGGGCGAGCGCTTCTGAAGGCGGGCCGCCCAGACGCTCAGCAGCATCGCGCCCATCATCAGCACCAGACCCCAGGCATGCAGCTGCTGCATGCCCCCTTGGGCAATGAGCACGCCACCCAGCGCCGCGCCCATGGCCTGACCGCCGTAGATGGCCGAGGTGTTCAGGGCGACCGTGGCGGGTGCCAGCACGGGTGACATCTGCACCAGCCGCGCCTGCTGGGCCGAATTGGCCGAAAAGCAGCCCAGCGCCCACGGCACCACCACCAGCGCCTGAAGCCAGATGGCATGCGTGCCCAGGGGCCACAGCACCAGACTCAGCGCCATCAGGCCCAGGGTGATCAGCACGGCGCGTGGGGCGCCGATGCGGTCGATCCGCCGCGAGACCAGCATGTTGCCCGCCAGGCCGAATGCCCCGAACCACAGGAACAGGAGCGAGATCGGGTCCGCTCCCATCCCCAGCACCTGCTGCAGATAAGGGGCGAAGTAGGAGAACAGGGTGAACTGCCCGAAGGCCGATACCAGGGTGACCGCCACCGCCAGCATCAGCGGTGCCGAGCCTATGGCTCGCCCCCACGCCTGGCGGTTGAGCGGGGCGGGCCGGATGCCCCGGGGCAATGCCCGCCATACCCAGCCGGCGCACAGCAGGGCCAACAGCGCCACCAGGCCGAAGGCCCAGCGCCAGCCCAGGTGACCACCGATCCAGGCCGATATCGGCATGCCCAGCACCGAGGCCACCGACCAGCCCAGGAACACGAAGGTGATGGCACGTCCCCGCTGTTGCTCGGGCACCAGCAGGCCGATGCTGGCCGCCGCCTGTGGGGTGAAGATGGCCGGCGGAATCACCGCCAGCACGCGCAGGGCCAGCAGCCAGCCATAACTGGGGGCCAGTGCGCTCAGGCCCATGAACAGCGCGTACCACAGCAGCGACAGGGTCAGCAGGCGCCGGCGGTCCCAGCCAGCCACCAGGGTGGCGAACAGCGGCGCGCCGATGCCCATGATGATGGCGGCCGCCGTGATCAGCTGACCCGCCTGCGGAATCGACACCGACAACGATGTGCTGATGTCATTAAGCGTGCCCGGCACCGCCATCACGCCGGTGCCGATGACGAAGTTGCCAGCCATCAGCGCCCAGAGCGGGCGGGGCAGGGGCTTGTGGGCATGTCGGTGTGGCATGCGCTGAGTATCAGCTTGGTCGGCCCGCGAGGCTCAGAACGGGAGTCCCCCAGGGAACACCCAGAGCAGTGCCGAGGTCATGGTCAGATAGCGCAGAAATTTGCCGATGGCCATGTATAGCACGCAGGGCCAGAACGGAAACTTCAGCCACCCGGCCACCGCGCAGAGCGGGTCGCCCACGGCGGGCAACCAGGACAGCAGGCAGGCCTTGGGGCCGAAACGCTCCAGCCATCGCAAGGCCCGAAGTTCCGTTGGCTTGCCGTGCCGGACGCGGTCCACCGCCCGGTGTGCGCCCACGCCCATCAGCCAGCTGATGGCACCACCCGCGGTGTTTCCCGCCGTCGCCACCAGAATGGCTGGCCAGAACAGCTCGGGATTGAGCTTGACCAGCCCGAAAACGGCGGGCTCCGACCCCATGGGCAGCAGCGTGGCGGATACCAGTGCCACCACGAACACGGTGCTCAGGCCCACCTCGGGCAGGGCCAGGAGTTGCATCAGGGACGTGAACCAGTCGGGCATCGGGCAGGCAATGGGGGGGAAGTCAAATGCAAGAGCATATCGCCTGCTGAAAAAACAGGCAGATACAATGCCCATCCCGCGCGGCCTCTTCGGGTCGCTCCCGCCACCCTCGTCGCCCACCCGAGTCCAACGCCGCGCCATGCAACTGGGTCCCTATACCCTGTCGAATGCCCTGTTTGTTGCGCCCATGGCGGGTGTGACCGATCGGCCGTTCCGCAAGCTGTGCAAGCGTTTGGGTGCCGGCTACGCGGTCAGCGAGATGGTGACCAGCCGGCCCGACCTGCAGGACAGCCTCAAGACCTCGCGCCGTGCCGATCACAGCGGTGAACCCGGGCCGATTGCGGTGCAGATCGCCGGCACCGACGCCGCGATGATGGCCGACGCCGCCCGCTACAACATCGACCGCGGCGCTCAGATCATCGACATCAACATGGGTTGCCCGGCCAAGAAGGTCTGCAACAAGTGGGCCGGCTCGGCCCTGATGCAGGACGAGGCGCTGGCCATCGGCATCGTCGAGGCGGTGGTGGCGGCCTGCGCCCCGCATGGGGTGCCGGTCACCCTCAAGATGCGCACGGGATGGTGCAGCACCGGAAAAAACGCGCCGCTGCTCGCCCGGGCGGCCGAATCCGCCGGCATCCAGATGCTGACCATTCATGGGCGAACCCGCGAGCAGGGTTACAGCGGCGTGGCCGAGCACCAGACCGTGGCCCACATCAAGAGCCTGCTGCGCATTCCGGTGGTGGCCAACGGTGACATCGACTCGCCACGCAAAGCGGCCGAGGTGCTGCGTCAGACCGGTGCCGACGCGCTGATGATCGGGCGGGCCGCCCAGGGCCGTCCCTGGATCTTCCGCGAGATCTCGCATTTCCTGGCCACAGGCCGTGAGTTGCCCGCGCCCGATCTGACCGATGTCAAGGCCTGGTTGCTCGATCATCTGGAAGATCACTACCACCTGTACGGCGAATACACCGGCGTGCGCAGCGCGCGAAAGCACCTGGCCTGGTATGCGCGGGCGCTGCCCGTGCCTGCCGCCGAAGCCGAGGCCTTCCGCCGGCGCATCAACCTGCTGACCCGTTGTGATGAGCAGCAGGCCTGCGTCCGCGACACGCTGGACGCCTGGGCTGCTGGGGAGCGGCTCGCTCCGACGAATCAACAAGAAGACCATTGGAAGCTCGCTGCATGAGCCAGACCAACAACCTGCACGACTGCGTGCGTGCCAGCCTGGAGGCGTATTTCCGCGACCTCGACGGCACCGATCCCGCCGATCTCCATGACATGCTGGTCAAGGCGGTCGAGCGCCCCTTGCTCGAAGTGGTGATGGAGCAATCCCAGCACAACCAGTCGCGCGCCGCGCAATGGCTGGGGCTCAACCGCAACACCTTGCGCAAGAAGCTGCTCGAGCACAAACTGATCGACTGATGCCGATCACCCGTTTTTCAAACCTCACGACCTTTTTCCATGCGCGCACTTCTCTCCGTCTCCGACAAGACCGGCATCGTCGAATTCGCCCAGGCCCTGCACGGCCTCGGTGTGACCCTTCTGTCCACCGGCGGCACCGCCAAGCTGCTGGCCGACAAGGGCCTGCCGGTCACCGAAGTGGCCGAGGTCACGAACTTTCCTGAAATGCTCGACGGCCGCGTCAAGACCCTGCATCCCAAGGTGCACGGCGGCCTGCTGGCCCGCCGCGATGTTCCTGAGCACATGGCCGCGCTGAAGGAACACGGCATCGAGACCATCGACCTGCTGGTGGTCAACCTCTACCCGTTCGAGGCGACGGTGGCCAAGGCCGGGTGCACGCTGGCCGACGCGATCGAGAACATCGACATCGGCGGCCCGGCCATGGTGCGCAGCGCCGCCAAGAACTGGAAGGACGTGGGTGTGGTCACCGACGCCGGCCAGTACGAGGCCGTGATCGCCGAACTCAAGGCAAGCGGCAAGCTGAGCGACAAGCTGCGCTTCGCGCTGTCGGTCGCCGCCTTCAACCGCATCGCCCAGTACGACGGCGCCATCAGCGACTACCTGTCGTCGGTGACGTTCGAGGAAGAGAAGCTGAGCGAGAGCTACGTGCCGTCGCGCAACCTGTTCCCCGGCCAGTCCAACGGCCAGTTCATCAAGGTGCAGGACCTGCGCTACGGCGAGAACAGCCACCAGCAGGCCGCGCTGTACCGCGATCTGTACCCGGCCCCCGGCTCACTGGTCACGGGCGTTCAACTGCAGGGCAAGGAACTGTCCTACAACAACATCGCCGACGCAGACGCCGCCTGGGAGTGCGTCAAGAGCTTCGAGGCACCCGCCTGCGTGATCGTCAAGCACGCCAACCCCTGCGGTGTGGCGGTGGGCAAGGATGCGCACGAGGCCTATGCCAAGGCCTTCCAGACCGACCCGACCAGCGCCTTCGGAGGCATCATCGCCTTCAACCGCACGGTGGACAAAGCCGCGGCCGAGGCGGTGGTCAAGCAGTTCGTCGAGGTGCTGATGGCGCCCGACTTCACCGCCGAGGCGCTGGCCATCTTCCAGCCCAAGGTCAATGTGCGCCTGATGAAGATCGCGCTGCCCCAGGGCGGCGCCAGCGCCTGGGACCAGGGCCGCAACGCCATGGACGCCAAGCGCGTGGGCTCGGGTCTGCTGCTGCAGACCGCCGACAACCACGAGCTGGCGCTGGCCGACCTCAAGGTCGTCACCGTCAAGCAGCCGACACCGGAAGAACTGCAGGACCTGCTGTTCGCCTGGAAGGTGGCCAAGTACGTCAAGTCCAACGCCAGCGTGTTCTGCAAGAACGGCATGACCATGGGCGTGGGCGCCGGCCAGATGAGCCGCCTGGACTCGGCCCGCATCGCCAGCATCAAGGCCGAGGCCGCCAAGCTGTCGCTGCAGGGCACGGTGGTGGCGAGCGACGCCTTCTTCCCGTTCCGCGACGGTCTGGACGTGGTGGTGGACGCGGGCGCCACCTGCGTGGCCCAGCCGGGCGGTTCGATGCGCGATCAGGACGTCATCGACGCGGCCAACGAGCGCGGTGTGGCAATGGTGTTCACCGGTGTGCGCCACTTCCGCCACTGACCTTCTCGTTTCCTGCACAAAAGGGGCTCCTGGTGAGCCCCTTTCTTCTGACCTTCTGATGTGGGCGGGCGCGCAAACAAAAACGGCCGGAGGAAAACCCCGGCCGTTTCATGCAGGCAAGAGATAATCAGGCCAGCTGCCTGAACACCTCGCGCGCCGCCGCCACGGTGGCCGCAATATCGTCCGCGGTGTGCGCCGCGCTCACGAACCCGGCTTCATACAAAGCCGGCGCGATGTATACGCCGCGGTCCAGCAGACCGTGGAACAGGGTGTTGAACTTCGCGCCCTCGGTCTTCATCACGGTGGCGTAGTTCTGCGGCAGTTCTGGCATCAGGAAGAAGCCGAACATGCCACCCTGGCAGTCCACGCTGAACGGCACTCCCTCGGCGTCCGCTGCGGCCTTCAGGCCATCGACCAGCGAACGCGTGCTGGCCGACAGGGCTTCAAAGAAACCGGGCTTCTGGATTTCCCTGAGCGTGGCCAGACCGCAGGCGGTGGCCACCGGGTTGCCAGACAGGGTGCCCGCCTGGTAGACGCCGCCCAGCGGTGCCAGCTGCTCCATCACCGCGCGCTTGCCACCGAAGGCCGCCAGCGGCATGCCGCCCCCGATCACCTTGCCCATCACCGTCATGTCCGGCTCGAAGCCGGGAATCAGCGAGGCGTAGTGGCCCTGTGCGCTGCCCAGGCCGACGCGGAACCCGGTCATCACCTCGTCGAACACGAACAGCGCGCCGTGCTGTGTGCACAGCTCGCGGATGCGTTTGACAAACGGCACGCTGGCGCGCACGAAATTCATGTTGCCGGCGATCGGCTCGATCATCACGCAGGCGATGTCCGAA
>JAJPEW010000042.1 GCA_021166755.1 Hydrogenophaga sp.
GGCCAACACCCCCACGTAGAACACCGCGGCGGCCTGGTAGGCGGTGCGCCAGTCGGCCATGGCGGTGATGCCCACCAGGAAGGCCGGCGCCAGCGCCCAGCCCAGATTGCCGGTCAGCCCGTGGGCGCTGAAGGCGTAACCCAGCCGTGCGGCGGACACCCGCTGGTTGAGAATGGTGAAGTCGGCCGGGTGAAAAGGCGCATTGCCCAGCCCCGCCAGCGCGGCCACCAGCACCAGACCGCGGTAGCCGGTGGCCATCGATGCCGCCAGCGAGGCCAGCAGGAAGCAGCTGATGGCGGCGAACAGCACCGGACGTGCGCCGATGCGGTCCACCACAAAGCCTGCCATGGCTTGGCCGATGCCTGAGATGACAAAGAAGACGCTCATGAGCAGGCCGACATCGGCATAGCTCAGCCCGAAATCCCGGATGAACACCGGAAACAGCGGCGCCAGCAGCAAATGCGAGAAATGCGAGGTGCCGTGTGCCAGCCCGACCAGGCCGATGATGGCGGCGTCGTCCTTGAGAGGCACCGGATTGGCCGGCGGGATGGCACCCATGGCGACGGTGCTCATCGCGCACCACCTTGGGGCAAGCATGAAGCCAAGCAGGCCCCGACACGGTTCATCCGGGCAAGGATGAGGACAGAAAACGCAGAAATCATGGGTTGGCCTTGAACTTGCTCACAGCCGAGCATAGCCGGCATGTCAAATGCATGTCACGCAATCCGTGGATGATGCCGGCCATGTCACACCGAGCGCCGAGCACAGGGAGAACAATCATGATGCAAGCCAACCGATCCGCCGCCTGCCTGGCCAAGACCCGCCGGGCCTGGGATGTGCTGCCCTACCCCCAGCTGGTGGGAAGGCAGGCCCACACGCTGATGCTGCTGGCCAATGGCCGCCGAAGCCTTCGGGAGCTGTCGCTGCTGGTGGGCGACGACGTGACGCCCATCGCCCACGAACTGCTCAGCGAAGGCCTGCTGCAGGAGCAGCCGATCGAGGTGCCTGCGGCCGATTGAATGGCGGTGGCCGCTCACAGGATGTTGAGCACGCCCAGCGGGTCTTTCGCATCTCCATCGTTGATCAGCGGTCCGCGCTTGAAGACGCCGCTCACCCGCAGCGCGGGCTCGCCATTGGCGGTCACCAGCGCCTGCCCGAACAGCATGTTGCGGGTGGTGCGCAGCACCTGGCCCTCACCCTGTACCCAGGCCCCCAGTGGCGCGGCACCCATGTAGTCCACCTGCAGGCTGATGGTGGGCAGAAACCGCCGCTCCAGCCCCGGCTCATACATGGCGGCGCAAGGGATGAGCATGTCGGCAAAGGTGGCGAGCATGCCACCGTGACAGATGCCCAGGGGGTTGGTGTGGTGCGACTGCACGCGGAAACCCACCTGCACCCGCCCGTCGATCAGGCGGGCGTACAGAGGACCGTTGTGGGCCACGAAATGCCCCCCCACACTGACCGCCCTGAACCCCTCGGGGATGTCAATGGCGTCGGTGGGGGGCAGCAACGTATCGGGAGCGTTCATCCCGCCAGATGCTAGCGGGGCGAACTCGGGCCGTCGGTCCAATGGGCGACAGGCTTCTTCAGAGCCAGCGCTTGAGCAGGCCGATCACTTGCCGAAAGCGCTGTCCATAGGGCGGATAGAACAGATGCCCCATGGCCAGGCGCGACTGCACGAGCACCGACTTCTGGTGTGTGAAGCGCAGGAAGCCGGTTTCGCCGTGATACGCCCCCAGGCCGCTTTCCCCAACGCCGCCGAAAGGCAGGTTCTCGTGGGCAATGTGCATGAGCGTGTCGTTGACGGTGACGCCGCCACTGACCGTGCGGGCAAGTACCTGGTCGCGCGCAGCCGTGTCGTTCCCGAACCAGTAAAGGGCCAGCGGGCGTGGCCGGGCGTTGATGAAGGCGATCGCCTCCTCCGCGGAATCGCAGGGCATCACTGGCAGGATGGGGCCAAAGATCTCCTCCTGCATCAGGCGACTCTGGTCGGCCGGCGCAAACACCAGCGCAGGACGCATCTGCCGGGCGTGACCTCCTGCGGCGTCCGGGACCGCGGCCTCAACCACCCGGGCACCCTGTGCCCGTACCTCGGCCAGCAGGTCCTGCAGGCGCGCGTGATGCCGGTCACTGACGATGGCGGCGTAGTCCTGGTTGCCCTTCAGCGTCGGGAAGAGACGGGCGACCGACGCCTGCCAGGCCTGCTCGAAGGCAGTCTCCAGCCCACAGGGCAGCAGCACGTAGTCGGGGGCGATGCAGGTCTGCCCGGCGTTGAGCAGCTTGCCATGCACGATCTTGTCGGTGACGGCCGCCAGATCGGCCGAGCGGTCGATGATGCAGGGCGACTTGCCGCCCAGCTCCAGCGTGGTGGGCGTCAGGTGGCGCGCGGCCGCCTCGGCCACCCGGCGTCCCACCGCCGTGGAACCGGTGAAGAACAGGTGGTCAAAGGGCAGCGCGGCAAACTCGGCCGCCACGTCGGCCCCCCCCAGGAAGACGGCAAACTCGTCGGCGGCAAAGCGCTGGTGCACCAGCTGCGCCATCAGGGCAGAAGTGTGCGGCGTCAGTTCGCTGGGCTTGAGCATGACGCGGTTGCCGGCGGCCAGGGCCACCAGCGCAGGCCCCAGCGCCAGCTGGATCGGGTAATTCCATGGCGCGATCACGCCCACCACGCCCAGCGGCTGGCGCTGGATGCGTGCCTTGGCCGGCTGCAGGTAGATGGGGGTGGACACCCGCTGCGGCTTCATCCAGCGCGGCAAATGGCTGCGCAGCTGACCGATCATCGCGCGCAGCACGAACAGGTCGGCCACCTCCGTCAGATCCGGCGACCGCACCCCGAAGTCCGCCTGCACCGCATCGCACAGTGCTTGGGCGTTGTCCTCGATGAGTGCGCGCACGCGCTCAAGCCGGTCCCGCCGGACCGACAGGGGAACATCCACCTGGAGGCGGCTGGCTTGGTACTGGGCGTCGAAACTGGCGCGCAGGGGGAGATCGGGAGGGGTTTGGCTCATGGGCGGATGGTACGACCTGGAACCGATCCCGGCTAGGGTCGCCAGTCCAGACCCCAGACTCAGGCGGGTTGCGCCTGACGGGCCGACACCACCGCCTTGAGGGCCTCGGGCACCACCGCCCTGACCTCCACCGGCCTCAGCCAACCCTTGGCCAGCAGCTTCTCGCAGCTGCGCCGCGTCATGGTGTGG
>JAJPEW010000072.1 GCA_021166755.1 Hydrogenophaga sp.
TGCGGTATGTGACTGTCTGGACAACCAGTGCGCGCCAAAACAAAAGGGCCGGTTGCATGCGCAACCGGCCCTTTGAGGCGACGTTAGCCGCGGATCAGGCCATGAAGACGGCGATGAAGGCCAGCAGGAAGATCAGCACACCACCGGCGATGGGCAGCACGATGGGCATCAGCGGTGTGATGGACTCCACCACGTCCTGCGGCTGGTCGCTGTGGCTGTCGTTGGGCGTGTGGGCCATGGAATGTCTCTCCGTGAATTTGACAAATATCAACGGGATTTTAGGCCAGAAGCGCCAGGGACGGCCAGTCGGGTCATCCCGGCCTCAGAGCAGGGCGTAGGTGGTGCTGGCGCGACAGACACTTTTGCCGTCGTTGGCACCGCGGATGTCGATCTCGCCAAAGACCAGGCTCTTGCCCGCCCGCAGCACCGTGGCGGTCACCAGGGCATCCTGCCCGGACAGCGGCTTGAGAAAGCTGGTGTTGAGCTGCACCGTGGTCATGGGCCGGCGGTTGCCCAGCTGGGTGACGATGGCCATCACCATGGCGGTGTCGGCCGCGGCCATCAGCGCCTGGCCGCAAACCATGCCGCCCACGCGGGAGAGCGCCGCGTTGACCGGCAGCCTCAGCGTGGCCTCTCCGTCTCCCATGGACTCGACCTGCAGGCCCAGGTCCTGGACCCAGGGGGCGAACCAGTCGCGCAGGGCCTCACGCAGGGTGTCCAGGGTCACGGGGGTGGCGGCGTCGGTCATGGCGGCATTGTCCGGGATGCACAAGGCCCGATCTGTCGTGGAAAACCCCCGCACATCGCTCGGCTCCTCTGGTCGACGCTCTTCCATGATTCACCAAGCTGGGGTATGGTCCGCGAACGAAGTGCTTTCGCGGTGGCCGTACCCCGGTCGTCGCTCTGTCTCTTCAGGAGGTCCCGCATGGGCAAACGCTTGCTGTCGACCGATGAGGCTCCGGCCAGGGCCGGGGTTGCCTCGCGCCTGGCGCCAGAGTCGCGGGATGCTCGGGGGCCACAGTCGGCCGACCTTCGCGTCTTCGTGCCGCCAGGGCTGCGCCAGTCGCCCGTGCTGGATCTGATGTGCTCGCACTTCGTCCTCACGCTGGCGTCCCGCCAGGGGCCACGCTTCAATGTGAGGCGAGACCTCAACACCCTGCTGGCCCTGGCCGGAAGACATCTGGTTTGGCCGCTGACGGTGCTGTCGCGCCTGCGCGAATTCCTGGGACGCCGCTGCAAGGACAACGAGCTGTGGGCGGGTCATGAGCGCCTGTCCACCGCCGCCTTCATGGAGCGCTACGGCATCTGGCGCGGCCCCTATGAGGAAGGCACGCTGTTCTTCTATCTGGACGAGTACGCCAAGGAGTCCCCGCGCGACCTGCTGTCGGTGCTGGCGGCCACCGGTGACTGGCTCGGCCATTCCCTCAAGAAGCAATCCACCCTGGTGGAGAAGAACATCGACGCGCTGGCCGGGCTGCTGCAGCTCAACCGGGCCGAGCGTGCCCTGCTGCTGTACGGCACCCTGGCCCGCTACCAGCGTGACCTGCGATCCATCCTGGTCGAGTTCAAGGTGAACAACGCGCCGGAAGCCTATGCGGCGATTGCCGAGGTGGCCGGCGTCAAGGCCAGCGAGGTGGGCGAGGCACTGCGGGCTGGCTCCCGGCTGGAGCGCATCGGCATGGTGGAGAACCTGATCTCCGAGCACAACATCACCGATCTGGCCGACCTGATGAAGGTCAGCGAACGGCTGCCCCCGGTGCTTATGCGCGAGTACCGCAGCCAGAGCGAGCTGATGGCGGTGTTCACCCGGCCGGCGGCGCGCTCGCGCCTGGGCGCCGCCGATTTCGACTACGTGGGCGAAGAGGTGCGCCTGCTTTGCGGTCTGCTGCGCGAGGCGGTGGCGCGCAAGGAGCCGGGCGTGAACGTGCTGCTGTACGGCCCGCCGGGCACGGGCAAGACCGAGCTGGCGCGCGTGGTGGCGGCGGCCGCAGGCCTGGAGCTGTTCGAAGTGGAATACGCCGACCGCGACGGCAATGCGCTGTCCGGTCGCGACCGCTACCGGTCGCTGCAGATTGCCCAGGTGTTCCTCAAGGGCACCGCGCATTCGGCCCTGCTCTTCGACGAGGTGGAGGATGTGTTTCCGCCCATCAGCAGCGAGGCGGCCCAGCTCATGGCGCGGGCCGAACAGGTGGCGGCGCCGCACAGCCACAGCGTCAGCGGCAAGGCCTGGGTCAACCAGATCCTGGAGTCCAACGCGGTGCCCACCATCTGGGTGACCAACCGCATCGAGCAGATCGACCCCGCGTTCCGGCGCCGTTTTGCCTATCACCTGGAACTCAAGAGCCCGCCACCCGGTGCGCGTGAGCAGCTGGTTCGCAAGGCACTGGAGGGCGTGCCGGTGACCGATGCGTTGATCGGCCGCCTGACGGCGCGCAAGGGGCTGACACCCGCGCAGATCCGCACCGCGGTGCGCTTTGCGCAGCTGGCGGGTGTACCCGCCCGGGTTCCTGGCAAACGGGGGCCGAAGACCGCGGCGCCACTGGACGACCTGATCGACCGGCAGCTGCGCCACGCTGACCAGGCCCTGGGCCGCGCGGCTGATGCGCCGGCGCGGGTGTCGCCGACCCAGTACAGCCTGGACATGCTCAACGTGAGTTCGCGCTATGAGGTCTCGCGCATCATCGCAGCGCTGCGCGCCCGCGGGCACGGCACGCTGTGCTTCCATGGTCCGCCCGGCACCGGCAAGACGGCGTTGGCCGAGCACATCGCCAGCGCGCTGGACCGCCCGCTGATGATCCGGCGCGCCAGCGATCTGGTCAGCAAGTTCGTCGGCGAGACCGAGCAGCACATGGCCGCCATGTTCCGCGAGGCCGAGGCCGAGAAGGCGGTGCTGCTGCTGGACGAAGCCGACAGTTTTCTGCAGGACCGCCGACACGCCCAGCGTACCTACGAGGTGACCGAGGTCAACGAGATGCTGCAGGGCATGGAGCGCTACGCGGGCATCTTCATCTGCACCACCAACCTGATGGACAGCATCGACCAGGCGGCGTTGCGGCGCTTTACCTTCAAGATCCAGTTCCGGCCCTTGATGCGGGAGCAGCGTGAACGCATGTTCGTGGTCGAGGCGCTGGGTGGCCGTTCAGAGGCGCTGACGACGGATATGGTCCAGCGCCTGGCGCGGCTGGAACAGCTGTGCCCCGGTGACTTTGCCGCCGTCAAGCGCCAGGTCGACATCCTGGGTGAAACGCTGGACCCAGCGGACTTCCTGGCCCAGCTGGAGGCCGAGCACCGGATCAAGCCGGAGGTGCGCGAGGCCCGGGGCATCGGCTTCACCCACTGAGGTGTGGTCCCGCGATCGCGGGACGGGAGACTTCAGGACAGCGCCAGTTGCGCGAAACGGGGCAGCACCGAGGCCGCTTCGGGCGTGGGCTGCAGGCTGGCGCTGATGTGTGCCGCATCAACGCCCTCGCGGGCCAAGGTGGGGCCGAGCCCATCGAGGTAGGCGCGCAGGGCCTCGTGCGAGAACTCCGGGTGGAACTGCACGCCCCAGGCGCGGTCACCGACGCGGTAGGCGTGATGCGGTTCGTGCGCGTTGCCGGCCAGCAGCACGGCCCCTGGCGGCAGGGTGCGAACCGATTGCCAGTGCACCGCCTGGGCGGCAAAGCGCGAGGGCAGATGGCCCAGCAGCGGATCGCCTTGGGCGCTCGCATGCAGGGTGACGTCCACCGTGCCGATTTCCACCCCCTCGGGGTGATGGCCCACCTGGGCACCCAGTGCATGGGCCAGCAATTGGTGGCCATAGCAGATGCCCAGCACGGGCGTGCCGGCTTCCACCGCCTGGCGCAGCCAGGGCACCAGGGCCTCGCTCCAGGCCTCGCGGTCGCTGACCATGCTGTGCGAGCCGGTGATCACCACCCCGGCCAGCGTGTCCGGCGGCGGGGGGAGATGGTCTCCCCGCGCGTGGTGGGTGATGACCTCGGTGGCGCCGCCCTGGCGCAGACCGGTGCCAATCCAGTCCTCGAAATCGCCCAGCCGGGCGCGGATGTGGTCGTGGGTGGAACCCGTCTTGAGAATCAGCAGGGGACGCGCAGCAGTCATGCGCCGATTCTAGGAACGAATGTCAGACCGGACAGCGGCACCCAGAAAAAAGGCCCGTCGCCAGGACGGGCCCAAACAGGAGACTACCTGAGGAGGAACCAACCAAACAATCAGTGCAGCAGGGCCATCGGGCCGGTGGGCAACTCTTCCGCGTCGTAGTCCGGGTGGTTGTCGACGAAGAAGCGCAGTTTCTGGTCCAGACGGGCCACCCGCTCATGGGCCACGCGTTCGCAGTGGTGGCGCGAGATCAGGTTGAACACCTTGCCGCGCAGGAACCACAGATCCTTGGGGCTCATGCAACCGGCCAGCGCAGCCTGGATGCGGCCGCGCACCGGATCGTCGATGTCCGCGATCGCGTCATCGAACTCTTCCACCAGAAAGTCCAGCTCCAGGACCTGGGTGTCCTCGAAACTGGCTTTGCGGGATTTGCCGAACCAGGGGAACTTGAACAACATGACCGAATGACTCCCTAACGACGTCTGCACGAAGGGCGGGAATGCACGCCCGCTTGACTTCGACCATCGTCAGGATGCCCGAATGCCTTAAGTAGGAAAGCGGCGAAAAAAGGGGGAAACCGATGGACGGTTGACTTGCGATAGGGCTTGTCAAACGAAGGTCGGCAGGTGACCGGTGGTGCCTCAGGAAAAAGCACTCACGATGCGCAGCACCTCGGCGCCGTAGGCGTCGCGCTTCTTCTGGCCGATGCCGGCAATGCCCTCCAGATCGGCCAGGGTGGCGGGCATCGCGGCGGCGATGCCGCGCAGGGTCGCGTCATGGAAGATCACGAAGGCAGGCAGGTTGTGTTCGCGCGCGATCTCGGCGCGCCAGGCCTTGAGCGCGTCCAGGCACTCGCGACCGGCCAGGGTCAGCGGCGCGCCGTCGGGCGCGGTGGCCTCGCGCGGGGTGCGGCGGCTGCGGGTGGTGCTGCCCTTGGCGGTGGCCTCGCGCAGCCAGACCTGACTCTCGCCCCGCAGGATGGGGCGGGCCGCCTCGGCCAGGTGCAGCGTGTTGTAGGGCGCGTCGTCCACCCGGATGGCCTCGCGCGCGATCAGGTGGCGCAGCAGGGCCCGCCATTGCGATTCGTTGAGGTCCGCGCCGATGCCGAAGGTGCTGAGCTGGTCATGCCCGTACTGCGCCACCTTGTCGGTGCGTTTGCCGCGCAGGACGTCCATGATGTGCCCGGCCCCGAAGGCGCTGCCGCTGGACTGCTGCACGCGGTAGATGCAGGACAGCAGCTTGCGGGCGGATTCGGTGGCGTCCTGCAGCGCGGGCGGGTTCAGGCAGTTGTCGCAATTGCCGCAGGGCTCGCTGTGTTCACCGAAGTAGGAGAGCAGCCGCACCCGCCGGCAGTCGCTCGCCTCGGCCAGGCCGAGCAGGGCGTCGAGCTTGCCGCGCAGCACCTGCTTGAACTCGTCGCCGGCCGGGCTTTCGTCGATCATCCGGCGCTGGTTGACCACGTCCTGCAGGCCATAGGCCATCCAGGCGTTGGCGGCCTCACCATCGCGGCCGGCGCGGCCGGTTTCCTGGTAATAGCCCTCGATGTTCTTGGGCATGTCCAGGTGAGCCACAAAGCGCACGTCGGGCTTGTCGATGCCCATGCCGAAGGCGATGGTGGCCACCATGATCAGTCCGTCCTCGCGCAGGAAGCGGTCCTGATGGCGTTGGCGCACGGCCGACTCCAACCCCGCGTGGTAGGGCAGAGCGTTCAGGCCATGGGCCACCAGCTGAGCGGCAATGTCCTCCACCCGCTTGCGTGACTGGCAGTAGACGATGCCGGCGTCGTGGCCGTGGGCGTGCGTGTGCTCGTCGCGGATGAAGCGCAGCAGCTGATCGGTACCGTCCTTGCGCTCGACGATGGTGTAGCGGATGTTGGGCCGGTCGAAGCTGCTGACAAAGCGCTGCGCGTCCTGCAACTGCAGGTGGTTGACGATGTCCTCGCGCGTCAGGCCGTCGGCGGTGGCGGTCAGCGCGATGCGGGGCACGCCGGGGTAGCGCCCGGCCAGTTGCGCCAGCTCGCGGTACTCGGGCCGGAAATCGTGTCCCCACTGGCTCACGCAGTGCGCCTCGTCGATGGCGAACAGCGCCAGCTGGTCGCGCTCGTGCAGCGCGTCCAGCTGGGCCAGGAAGCGCGGCGTATTCAGCCGCTCGGGCGCCACGTACAGCAGGGTCAGGCTGCCCTGACGCAGGCGACGCTCCACGTCCTGCGCCTCGTCGGACGACAGGCTGGAGTTCAGGAAGGCCGCGTCGACACCGGCCTCCAGCAGCGCGCCGACCTGGTCGTGCATGAGGGCGATCAGGGGCGAGACCACGATGGTCACACCCATGCCTTCGCGCTGGCGCACGATGGCGGGAATCTGGTAGCACAGGCTCTTGCCGCCACCCGTGGGCATCAGCACCAGGGCGTCGCCGCCTTCGCTGACGTGGGTGACGATGGCCGCCTGCGGCCCGCGGAAGGCGTCGTAGCCGAAGACCTCCTGCAGCACGCCGGCGCAGGCTTCCAGCACCTCGCCTTCGGCCGAGATGTCAATCATGGCCGGCGGTCACATCTGTTCCCAGGGCAGCCCGTCGTGGCGCCAGCCGTTGAGCGTGCTGCGCTTGAACTGGTCGTTCAGGTCACCCTCGAAGCCGTGCAGCACATGGGCCACCTCGGCGAACCCTGCCTGCTCGAGTGCCTGGCCGGCGTCCAGCGTGCGCTTGCCGCTGCGACAGATCAGCAGCACCGGCCGGTCCTTGCCGCCAGCTTCCTTTTCCACGGCCGCGGCAAAGCGCGCCGGGTCAGGCGTGAGGTCGGGGTACTCGTACCAGGGAATGTTCTCGACCCCGGGCGGGCGGCCCACATACAGCGACTCGATCTC